>JAOZLT010000047.1 GCA_029934675.1 Candidatus Altimarinota bacterium
GTAGCCTCAAAGTGTAGCGAAGCGGAACGAAGTAGCCTCAATGTAGCCTCTATGTAGCCTCAACGTAGCCTCTACGTAACGCTTAATAAGGGTTGCTTTCTGGGGAGATATTTGCTATAATAATAAGATTTCAATTAAAAACAAAAAACCCATCATGTCTGATGAAAACAAAATTCCAGAGGCAAAAAAAGATGTTGAGCGGATTAAAAAACTTGAGGTTGAACTGAAAACAGCTTTTAAAGAAGAACGTTTTGAGGACGTAAGAAAGCTAGGTGGAGAACTTAAAAGCGCTAATCCGGAAAATCATTTGGCTAAACGACTAATGGAAAAAGTAGATAAAGCTAGTGCGGACAAATCAAGAAGGGAAAATTTAGACAAAATCAATAACCTTGAAAAGCAGATGAAAGAAGCTTTTTCTGTCGGCAGATTGATGGATATAGCTGAAATTGCTGGAAAAATCAAAAAGATTGAACCGGAAAATAAAGTTGTTAAAAAAATGGAAGCTCGAATAGGTAAGGCAAAAGCATCTTTGGATGCGCAAGTAAAAAAGGACAAAATAAAAGTCATATCAAGTGTGATTAAAGAACTAATGAATAACGAGAAATGGGATGATGCCGCTAAAAAGGCAAATGAGATTTTAGATTTGGATTGGGGAAATAGCTCAGCTTATAAAGCCTTGAAAAAAATAGCTAAAATAAAAAATGTTGAATTAAAGAACTTAGTAACTGTTACCCCTCCTAAAAAAGAAGATAAGCCTGTTGAAACGCAAGGGAAAAAACCAGGATTTTTTAGTAAATTATTTAAGAAAAAGGAAGAGTCTTCAGATGAAAAGTTGGCACTAGTTAAAGCTGAGACAAAGGAAGATATAAAAACGGATACGAAACTGGCTGCTCCAGAAAAATCAGTCGTAGGTATTACAGAAAGTTCTAAACCTGTTGAAGTAAATAACGTTGATAGCGCAGCAATGCCAGCGAAAGCTCAAGTGTCACAAAAAGATGAAATTAAACAATTAGAAGAAAGCCTAAAACATGCACTAAAAGACGATAATATTGTTGAGGCGAAGTCGTTAATAGAAGAAATAAAGAAGATAGACCCTGAAAATAAACCTGCTTTAAAAGCTCAAATCAAACTGGATAAGGATAAAGAAAAGTTTGAGAAGAAAGTTTTGAAAGAAAAAATCAAAGGTTTGTCTGGTGAGATTAAGGATTTTATAAAGATTGAGGATTGGAAAAAGATAATTGAAAAATCGAATGAGCTTTTGAAAATTGATGAAAAAAATAGCCTAGCAATTAAATCAATTAAGAAAGCCGAGGAGAAATCTACATTAAGTAAGGCTGAAATGCCTCACCCTGAACAGGAGAAAGCTGTTGTACAAGAATCTGGCAAAAATGAAAAAGGGAATATATTCAAGCAAATGTTTAACAAAAATACTGATAATAAGAAAGAGGATATATCTTCAATTAAAGCGCCTATTTCAAAACCAGTAACACCTCCGGCACCGATGGCAATGGCTCCAAAACCAGTAACACCTCCGGCACCGATGGCAATGGCTCCAGTGCCAGTTCAGAATTCTACCTCTAAGATTACTACTCCGATTAAACCTGTAATGCCAACAGAGGTGCTGTTAAAAGCAAAGCCGATGGTTACAACTCCTCTTGGTGGAATACAGAAACCAGCTACTCCAGTTGCTCCGATTATGCCAGCTCCAAAACCTGCAACTCCGGTTTCTCCTACAAGTGTTGCAAAGAAAGCAGAGACAAGTAGCTCTAAAAAAGGTAATATTTTTACTAAATTATTTAACAAAAAAGTAGAAGGAGAAAAGCCAACAGAATCAATTATTGAAACTATTGTCGCCCAAACAGATCAGACAAATAAAGTTAAAAGGGAGGTAAAGAAGAAAGTAGATGATATTGGTGAAAGATTTCTTAAATTCTCAAACTTATTTTTACGTTTTTCTATAGTTTTCATAATTATTAGTGCGGCATTCTTTTATATTTTTAATGTTGATAAGGAAAATCGTACACTTGCTCTTTTTGGAAAAGAAAACAATGCCTATGTATTAAAAGGTGCAGCTGAAGAATTAGATGGTATTAAAAAGGATGAAAAAAATATCACCAAAGAGATTGAGAAATACAAAAAAGGGTATAAGAATGAATATAAAGACACTATTGACTATATAATTAGCAATAGAATGAATTGGTCTGACCTGCTTAATAAATTAAATGAGGTAACAGAATCAGTTTATGCAAAAAATGCTTTGGCTGAATATGTAAAATATAATAATTACTCATATGATGTTGTTAATGGGCGACTTACGGTAAGTGCAACTCTTAGTGACCCAATGGGTAAGAACCTTACAAAACTCGCCGAACTGGAGGAGGCATTTATGTATTACCCACAAGATAAAGACAATCCAAATGAAGATGTAAAACCTTATTTCTATAATATGCAGGGATTCAACTCTTATTCGAAAGCCCTGAATCAGGCAACTGGTAGATATACTTCAAATTTTTCTCTATCACTTTCTACAAAAGAAGATAAAAAGAAAAAATAAATCAAGTTTATAGGTTTTAGTTTGTAGGTTGCAGTAGCTACACCAACTATAAACTATAACCTACAAACTAAAACCTAATAATTACAATTTAATTAAAAAGATTATGGCCGTCTTAAGCCCACAACCATTACAACAAAGCGTGGTTCCGAAAGCAGGACAGGTATCGAAAAATCCTAATAATACGCAGGATAACAAAGATAAAAAAAATATTTTTGCAATGCCTTTGGAAAAACAAAAAAGGGGTAAGATTGAGATGAAAAAAAAGAATCAAAGAAAGAGTGCGATATTATTGGCAATAGCTATTATATTTTTAGTGCCATATTCAACTTTATTTCTTATCCCACAGGTAGCTGGTTATTTAGATTTCAATCAGGATTATAAAGTAATTCAAGATGAGATTGAAGGGGTTGAAGTTACAATATCTGATAAGAAAGCTACAAGAGATAAACATAAAGCTGCCTATAATATAGAGAATGCTGAGATAGTAGGAGTAATTGATTCCATATTTCCTAACACTCCCGAAAAATTAGAGGTAGTTCGTCTTATGGAAAATTTTGCAACATATTTAGATACTACATATGGTGATTTTGAGTTCACTTCTATTTCTTTCCAAAATCCTCAAGAAGTAGAAGATAAAGTACAATTAACGGAAGAAGACTCAAAAAAGGAAAAGACCATAAACTTAAAATATAAAGTCTTACCATTTTCCACTTCAATCCACGCAAGCCAGAAAAATTTTGATAGATTCTTAGCATTCATTAACCTGTCTGGCGATATGAATCCGGATAGTCAAGATCATATTCGTTTAATGGAAATAACAAATGTTTCAATTAATTACCGAGGGGTGGATAAAACAGGGAAGGATCAGGGGGTTGATTTTAACGTACAGCTTAATGCCTATTCTCGCTAATCAATAATTTGCAAGACGATGTCACTACATCATTTAAATTAAATAATAAATATTAAATAGCTTTGGACACCCAAGTTGAAACACCACCGGCACCGTTAGTGGATGAATCTACTCCAGCTGTTCAGCCTCTTACCCAAGCCTCTACTACTCCGGCTGTTCAATCTCCTGCTCAAGGTTCTGCTACTCCAGCCGTTGAAGCTCCGGCAACACAAGAATTAGCCTCAGAACCACCACCTCCAAAAGCTGTCACACCAGCTGAGGAAGAAGAAGCTTCGACAGAAAGTGGAAAAAAAGAAGAGCCAAAACTGGATATTAACCATATAAAGGAGGAATTACAAAATTCTATTATTGCGGGTAATATTCCGCAACTAGTTCTACATATGATCACATACGCAACAGGTATAGAAGTTAGTGATATACATATAGAACCAATGGAGAAAATAGTACGCATACGATTTCGTATCGATGGTGTACTACGATTAATTATAGAATATCCTTCAAATATACATCCTGCTATTGTATCTCGTGTAAAAATCATGTCAGGATTAAAAATCGATGAACAGCGTGTTCCGCAAGATGGTCGTATGCAGATAACAACAGAAGATGGTAAAAACCTCGACTTGCGTGTTTCTACACTACCTACTGTAAACGGAGAAAAGATTGTAAGTCGTATCCAGGATAAGTCCAAAACTATCCCCGATCTTCCGAATTTAGGAATTCAAGGAGAGAATATGAAGAAGATGGAACGCTTTCTTGCATTACCTAATGGGGTAATTTTAGTTACGGGGCCTACAGGTAGCGGTAAAACAAATACACTTTATTCCACCTTGAGCCGACTTAATACTGTAGGTGTTAATATTATGACATTTGAAGATCCTGTAGAGTATCAGATGGATGGACTTAGTCAGAGTCAAATGAAGCCGGATATTGATTATGATTTTGCCTCTGGTTTACGTACGGCCTTACGTCAGGATCCAGATATAATTATGGTGGGGGAGATACGTGATCAAGAAACGATTGAAATTGCTATACGTGCCGCATTAACTGGGCATTTGGTGCTTTCTACTATACATACCAATAGTGCGGTAGGTACTTTGACTCGTATTACAGATATGGGAGTAAAAGGCTTTCTTATTGCCTCTGCTATTCGTGGAATAATCGCTCAGCGTTTGGTTCGCCGTGTTTGTAAATATTGTAAAGAATTATATACACCTGAACCAAAGCTCGTAGAGGAAATTAAAAAAGAGTTGGAAGGGGTAGATCCTAATCATTTTGACATTAAGAAACTCGAAAACATACAGCTTGCCCGTGGAAAAGGATGTGATAAATGTGGAGATACAGGGAAAAAAGGACGTATGGGTATTTTTGAAATTATGGAAATGGATCGCGAAGTTGGTTCATTGATTCTAAAAAATGCTCCTGATACAGAGCTTATGGATGCAGCCAAAAAAGGCGGTATGATCACTCTTAAGCAGGATGGTTACATAAAAGCCATTCAAGGTGATATACCTATTGAGGAAGTTTACAGAGTAGTTCAATAGTTTTTAATTCTTAGTTTTTAATTTTTAAACTAAAAACCCTTCGGTTATTAAAAAATAAAAACTAGTAAATAAAAATTAATAATTGATAATTCATAATTAAATCATGTCTCCAGCAACATTACATATCGGGGCAGCTACCACAGCTGCAGAACAGAAAATAGACCAAGAGAAGGCAAAACAGCCAGTTTCGCGCAGTAAGAAAGCTGTAGGTTTAATGGATGGTATGAATCGGTATCTAGCTAAATTTACAGCTATTAAAGATGATGACAAGGTGAGCTTCTTTCGTTTGATGGCGACTATGATTAATGCGGGCATCTCTCTTACAAAAGGATTAAGAATATTAGAAGACCAAACGGATAACCTTCATTTTAAACAGGTTATTGGTGATATCGCATTTAAAATCGAAAGTGGTTTAAGTTTTTCGGAGGCTTTATCTGATTACGGACAGTTTTTTAACGAATCGCAAATAGGTATGGTGGAATCAGGAGAAGCAACCGGTAGATTGAATCAGACACTTTTGCAAATAGCTACGGAGACAGAAAAATCTTCTCAATTGGCCAAAAAAATCAAAGGTGCGATGATTTATCCTCTTACAATCTTAATTATTTTGGCAGCCGCTATGTATGCGGTAATGACCTTTGTAATGCCAAAAATTAAAGATGTATTTGATAGTTTAGGAAGTGAGCTTCCTGCAATGACTACATTTTTAATAAATGCTAGTGATTTTATGGTAGGCAAAACAGGACCGATACCGAATGCTATATGGATATTAATCGGAATTGTTACATTTATCGTAATATTTATGTGGTGGAAGAAAACCAAAGCAGGAAGAATGATTTGGACGCAAATTACTATGAGAATGCCAGTTTTCGGGATTATTATAAAAAAATCCGCTTTAGCCCGTTTTTGTCGTAGCTTAAGTACACTTACAAGTAGTGGAGTATCTATTTTAAAAGCTCTCGATATTACAGCGGGCAGTGTAGGTAATCCTGTATATGAAAAACGTATAAGGATGATTGCTGAAGACGTAAAACGAGGTATAACAATGGGTGAAAATATGAAAGATGATGTAGCACATTTCCCTTCCATGGTTGTGGGTATGATAAATGTTGCGGAACAAACTGCCCAGGTAGACCAAATAACTGGTAAGCTGGCAGATTTTTATGAAGAAGAACTTGATGACATGGTCAAAAACCTATCTCGCTTAATGGAACCGATTATTATCGTGGTATTGGGTGGGACTGTAGGTTTCCTTGTAATAGCGGTTATGTTACCAATCTTGCAATCTTCCGATCTTGCAATTCAATAATTCCGATTACTAGCAATGGGCTAATAATGAGTAAATAATGAGCAAATAGTAGGGTGTATGATTCGTTAGAGGGGATAATAATTGAAAAAGCCCTTGCATACAAAATTTACTCATGATACACTAAGGTTAAGTTTATAATTTTTATTATTTAAAACAAAAACAAAATGAATAAGCAAAATGCTTTTCGTCGCGGTTTTACCCTCATCGAGCTGATGATCGTTATTGTGATCCTCGGTATCTTAATGGGTACTATTCTTCCTCGACTAACTGGTGCGCAATCACGTGCACGTGACACCGCTCGTATAGCGGATCTTAATAATATTTCTCAAGCTCTAGAAGTTTATTCTAGTGACCATGGTGAGTATCCTGCTGCACAATGTACAGGTACTTGTGGTGGGACTACAGATGCTCCCAACTGTCTTGATGATACAGCAACGGCAGATGACGACACATATAATATGCTAAAGACCTATCTAAAAGGAGATCGTGTTCCTCAGAATGTAGGTAAACAGACTGATACACTTGGATGTATAGGTTCGTATTACTATACTCCACTTAAGAAAGGTGGCTCTAATAATCAGTCTTATGTATTAGCATCTGATTTAGAAACATGGCAAATGGCTAATTATACTACTGCTTCAACTCCTGCTGCTAGCGAATTTGATAAATCCTCAGACGCAGATAAATATATTAAAGAAATAAATAAATTAGAAAATCCGCCATCTGGAAGTAATAAAGAAAAGATGTCTATTTATGTAGTTATTCCGTAGTGACTTAGTTTAATTAGATATTTAAAAACCCATCCTGCCGTAAAGCAGATGGGTTTTTTACAACAGTATTGTAAACCGTATTGGTGTCTAAGATTATATTTAAGCCAACAATTAACACTTTTAAATATAGTTAGGCAAAGATGTACTACTAATATTAAAAAAATATGGTGGAAGACATCGTAAATGTAAAGATTGTAATGTGACCTTTCAACACCACCAAAAAACTCCGAAGTACCTCTGAACAATGGATTTTAGATAGAAGTGCTTTTCAGAGAATAATGGATAAAAGCGGTATTTCTAAAATGGAGGAATGGAAATAGGTTTAAAGATATATAGATTACATTATTTCTCCACTAGGGAATTATCTTAAAAACAATGAGAGATATTAAGCCTGAAAAGAGTCTGAATAATCTTTTTAATAAAACTGATTTACAGTTAATATAAAAATACAAAAGAACTTCTTTGAACCACTCCATTTAGTATTCAGAATATAGTTTACAGGATGTAAAGTTACGTTATCGCGACAAATTATTATACTTATTATAATACCATTTAAATAAGGCCCCTTCGCGGTTATTTTCTTGCTCAAATTCCTCAGCTTTTAGCTCTATCATAGATTTAAATTCCTCATTAGTAGCATCAATTGGTAAATTAATAGCGAATTGTTTTAATCCATCCTTATTTGTTCTAAAAGGCTTAGGCCCAAGTAAAAGCGAATGAAACTTATCTCCAATAATTATATATCCGTTATTTCGGTTTTGCCCAACAGGATAGGTGATTTCGTGGCTAATTAAGCTTTTGCCCATAAAATAGTCAGGAATATCAAGATCCGTAAAATCAAGCAGAGTAGCAGCTATATCAACATGAGAACCTTGTCTTGCTTTTATTTCTACTTTTGGCTCAGATATTACAATAAAGGGAATGCGCTCTGGTTTCATAAAAAAGGAAGTCTGAAAATTTACACCAGGAATAGATCTGAATATTGGATATAACTGATCAGAAGTAAGAAGAATAACAGTATCTTTTGTTAACAGCTCATTATCTTTTAAATCATCCATAAATTTTCCAAAAACACGATCAAAACATTCTACGGAAAAAAGTACAGGATTTTCAGGGTCATCACCATTTTTTTCGTAAGAACATCTACCACCCTTAACGTGAGTATCTACAGTAAGAAGTGTCATAAAAAGTTTTTCATCAGATGGACTTTCTTTTAGCCGTTCAATTGCTTCATCAAATACATATTTATCAGAAAAACCCCAAGTATTATAAAGGTCCGGTCTTTCATCCTTAAATTCAGGGAATTTTTTATCAAATTCCTCTTTGGCAAAGATTTCATTAAAGCCAAATTTATTAAAATGTATATTTTCAGAAGCGTAGTATCTGGATGCTCCTCGTATGAAAATATCATTGAAACCAATTTCAGATAACATTTTGGGGACACATTTATAATTAATTTCATGTTGAACTTGTCTACTATTTGTATGTCCACATAACATTGCACTCAAACCTTGTAGTGTATATGGTCCCGATGGATAGAATTCATCAATATGAGGGTAATTTTCAATCAGATTATCAATATTTTTAGTTGAGCCATTTATATCTTTGTTATAATAAGATAGAAATTGCTGATTAAGAGATTCCACGACAACTAGAATAATTTTTTTTGGCGGATTTGGAAAATCCTGAGTAAGATGTTCATTTAGTTTTAATGATTTAATAGACCTTTTGTCATCTTCAGTTAATTTTTGAAATACAAGCGTTTTAGGGGAAAAATGATGCCTGAATTCCCCTAAAAGGATGGTAAAACCTGAGTTTTCTAAATCAATTGTGCGATAAATATTTTTAGCGACAGAGTCTGA
>JAOZLT010000308.1:0-548 GCA_029934675.1 Candidatus Altimarinota bacterium
TCGCGCCCAGGTATTCGCGAACCTTATCCTGCTCACCCAGGCGATGACTGGCGCGCGCAGCAACCAGATAATTCAGCAAGGGCGCATCACTGTGGCTGGCACCGCGCAGCAACTGCCGGCGGGCCTTCTGCCAATTGCCTTCGATGAAGTTGATCAGCCCGCGATTGGTCAGCCGCGCCGACTGGCGCGACTTGCGCCCTATCATCCAGCCCGCCAGGGAATGCTGGCCAGCCAATAGCCGGCGAAAGGTGCGCACAATCAGGTAAATCGAGACCGTGAACACCAACAACAACAGCAGTGCCACCCAGAGGCTGCTCTCCAGGGTGAGGTCACCGTAAGCCACCAGCACGTAGCCAGGGTCGGTTTCAATCAGGGCGACCACCGCCACGCCCAGTAATAGCGCAATCAGGGCATAAACAAAGACCCGGCGCATGATCAGGGTGCTCCCTTGGCAGCGTTGTGGCGGCTGATTGCGGCCTGCAACTCACGCAGGGAACCTGACACATCGGGCAGATCGACCTGCACGGTTTCCTGGCGCATTCGGGCAA
>JAOZLT010000308.1:558-2708 GCA_029934675.1 Candidatus Altimarinota bacterium
TGATTCGAAGAACTGCGCCACCCACTCCTGGGCGCGACCGAGACTCTCGGTGAAGAGGAACTGATTGCCAGACAACAGTGCAACCTGGGCCTGTTCCAGTAGCATCCGGAGATTCTGCCTCACCATACCTTCCCACTGGGGGTCCATCAGCGCTTGCATGGGCACATCGCGACGGCGGATGATGATGTAGTCGGACAGTTTGGCCAGCGCTGCCTCATAGCCCTGCGCCAATCGGGATTGCCAATCGTCAGCCGGCTCAGGGGGCGGTGGTGCATCCAGCTCGGGCAGTTCGAAGATGGCCAGCGAATCCGCCTGGTTGATAAGAGCCCCCAGGCGCACATACAGGCCCTCGATATCCAATTTGGGCACTGCCCGCACAGCGGCAATATCCGTGGCCAATGCAGCGCGCACAGACAAAAGCGCCGGATCCTCCATCTGTTTAATAACAGCATCTGCGCTCGCAAGTAGCGCAGCGGCTGCCTGCGTATCACCGGTCATTAGCAGACGCTGGTTCGCCAGCCGCAGTAGATACTCGGCCTCGGCAAGCAACCAACTTTCCCGGTCGGCGGCGGTGAAACGGGTGAGCTCTGAGCGCTGCTCAGCAAGGCCCTCTTCTACTTGGCGCAGACGCGCAGCCTGTGCTGACACCTCGCCCTGAATTTCGGTAGAGCGCGCCGCACCCGCTTGTTCGAGACGAGCCTCCAGAGCGGCCAGCGAAGATTCAATACTGTCGCGCTCGGTTGAATCCGCTGTCTCCAATGCGGCAAGACGCTCAGATAATACGGCCGAACGCTGCATGGCCTGATCGACAAGCCAGGCAACACCGCCCCCCAGCCCAACTACCAGCAGCAGAGCCAGCCAGGCTATAAAGCCACCACGCCGTTTTACCTCGGGTGACGGTGATGGCTCATTCACGGTCGCATCAACGCTAGACGCCGTATCGCCCTCAGCCATTGTCACAGCGGTGACGCTGTTCTCATCCCTGTCACTGTCACTCACGCGTGCATCCCCTTGTTATCTCGCCAGGCCAATACCGTCTCTGCCATTGCGTCATCAGAGGCGTTGCGGGCGGTCAGCACCTGCTGCCAGCCCAGTTCCCGGGCCTCCTGCGCCACTCGTGCCGACGGCACCACCAGCGTTAATGCTGTTAAGTTAGTAGTTTCACCGGGGGGACGCAATCGGGTGAAGTTGGCCAGACCTTCACCGCTAGTCAGCACTACCGCGGCCACACTCTCCACGGACAGCTGCTGCGCCATCTCCTCCGGCGAAATCTCCGGGGGGCTGCGGCGGTAACAAACAAGACTGGAAACGTTGGCGCCGCGCTCTAATAAAGTATCGCGCAGCGTCTGGCGACCGCCCTTGCCTCGCACAATCAGCACCTTTTCACCGCTCACTGACTGTAAGCTCGGCAGTCGCAATAGACCCTCGCTGGTCATCTCCTGGCCCGGTGAGAGCACGTCCACACCCTGCTCGCCAACCAGTGCGGCAGTGCGTTCCCCGATCGCGTACCAATGAATACCCACCGGCAGCTGCGGCCAATAGTCCCCAATGGCGTCAAAGCCGAAGTGCACCGCATTGGCGCTGATAAAAATAATGTGCTGAAAGCTATCCAGTTGAAGTACCGCCGCGTGGCTGCCTTTAGGCAGGGGTTGCAATGGCTGTAGCGTCAACATGGGCTGCTCTACCACCCGCAGCCCCTCAGCCGACAGACGCTGACACAGCCCCAGGCTCTGCCCCGCCGGCCGGGTGACCAGCACGGCGGTGTCAGTCACCGTAGACCTCGGCCAGAATAGCGGCTGCACCCTGGGCCAGCAGCGCCTCACCCACTTCCACGCCCAGGGCCTCGGCCCGTGCCATGGGCGCTCTGCCCTCCGCGCGCAGGATCTGGGAGCCATCCGGGCGACCCACAAGTCCACGCAGCCACAACTGCTCTCCCTCAATAACGGCATAGCAGGCAATTGGTACCTGACAACCGCCGTTCAAATGCCGGTTCATTGCGCGCTCGGCAGTCACGCGAGCGGCAGTAGGACCAGTATGCAGCGGCTGCAACAGTTCGAGGGTGGCGGTGTCATCACTGCGCAGTTCAATGCCGACAGCGCCTTGACCACCGGCAGGCAGAAGTGGTGCGGATCGAGCCCGCCGACGAACAG
>JAOZLT010000048.1 GCA_029934675.1 Candidatus Altimarinota bacterium
TAGCCACTGTACATCAGTAGGCTCCTCCAAAATTGACGGTCATTGGAATGATCTGAGTACCCTAGAGCGTGTAAAAGTGATTCTAAAGAATGTGGATCATTTTTTGTTTAATAACCTTGTTACACGGAATGAATTACGGGATGTTATGGCGATGTCGGAGTCGGAATGGGAATATATAATTAACCGCGAAGATCAGCCATTGTTTACAAGAATTAATATTAAAAAGGAGATTAGTACGCAATATATGAGAGACCAGTTGAAGACCGCATTGAGTGCGGTTTTTTTGACTGTTAATTCTCTAGATTACTGAGATATATTAAGATAAATTTATGTAATTCTCTTAATAGCTATCCATATAATTATTGTGAATTAGTGGCTCAGATATTTATTTTTCAGTAGTATTTGTTGACTTCTTTTTGATTGACTCTGTTTTATTGGGATTCTCGGTTGTGGGTGATTTGGTTTCTGGTTTGGTTCTGATTACCGGAGTTTTTGCATTGGCAATAAGTTTTGCCATTTGAGATTTTGTAATAGGGTCTCCGGGACCGAATTTATCGTCTTTATATCCATCCAGTATTGAGTAATTATAAGCTGTTATTACAAAGTCGTGATACCAGTGGTTTTTATTAATATCAGAAAAGCTAGAATCTAACTCTAATAGAGTTGGAATTTTGAAGGAGTTAATTAAAATTTTTGTTGCTTCGGCTCTGGTTACATTATCTAAGGGGCCGAATTTTGCGAGAGGATTACCAAAATTATCCGTATATCCAATTATAATCTTCATTTGAACAGCAGCTTCTATATATTTGTAGTATTTTGAGGTTATTGGGACGTCATCAAAGGTTGGTATAATGGGCTCTTCGTAGGAAGCTAGTCCGTTTGTGGCAATTATTACCCATTTTATTAACTCTTGTCTTTTTTGTTTTTCATCAGGTCTGAACGTGTTTGTTTTTTCAATAATACCGTCGGTTACTAATTGTTCTACAAAATTGTAATACCATGTGTTTTCAGGAACATCAGTAAAGGTTTTAGCATTTACCGTATTAATACCCAGAAGTAGTACACAAAATATAATTAAAGTAGATGTAATTTTTTTATACATGAATAATTTGTTATTTTAATTTGTTTATAATTTTTTCAATTTTTTTTATAATTAACTTTATTTATTCAAGATTTAAGATGGATGATAGGTGATTTGTGATTATCTATTTTAACCTACTCGCTAGTAGGCAAGATTTATTCATCATGAATCATCCATTAAAAACTAGGTTTTTTAGTATGGTGGTTGGTTGCTTTTTGGAATGCGTGTCCGATGTGAAGGATATTGCCTTCTTTGAACTGATTTCCAATTATTTGCATTCCGATCGGGAGGTTTTTACTATCAAAACCAGCAGGAACTGAAAGGCTTGGAAGTCCGCAAATACCAGCAGGAACTGTTAATTTATCTGCAGCGTACATAGAAAGTGGGTCTTCGGCTTTTTCACCTATTTTGAATGCGGTAAATGGAGAAGTCGGAGCTACAATTGCATCACATTTTTCAAAAACATCATCATATTCTTTTTTCATCAATGTGCGAACTTTTGCAGCTTTTAAATAATAGGCGTCGTAATATCCAGCAGAAAGTGCATAAGTCCCGAGCATAATCGTTCTTTTTACTTCATCTCCAAATCCTTCGGTACGTGATTTCATGTAGATTTCAAGGAGTTCTTTTGCGTTATCTGTTGTGTGTCCGTATTTAATGCCATCATAACGTGCCATATTTGTGCTAGCCTCGGATTTTACCAGTAAATAGTAAACAGGAATGGCATATTTGGTTAGTGGTAGGCTGATATCAATAACTTCGGCGCCTAATTTTTTCAAATCATCTATACCTTTGTGTATGGTATTGATTGTTTCTTTGTCTACGTTTTCAAAATACTCTTTTGCTACGCCGATTTTTATACCTCTAAGATTTTCTTTTAGGAATTTTGTATAATCAGGTACTGGCTCATTTGGTGTGGTGCTGTCATTTTCTGATTTACCAGCTATTGCATTTAATACAAGTGCAGCATCTTCGACGGTTTTAGTAATAGACCCGATGGTATCGAATGAGGATGCATATGAAATTACTCCGTAACGAGGAACTCTGCCGTATGTTACTTTCAAACCTGTAACTGAGCATAGGCTGGCAGGTTGACGAATACTTCCACCGGTATCAGTGCCAATTGCGAATACGGTTTGATTGGCGGAAACACTGGCAGCTGGTCCACCGGAAGATCCTCCTGCTACACGCTCTAAGTCCCATGGATTTTTTGTCACACCAAAATAACTGGTCTCTGTGCTACTGCCCATTGCAAATTGATCGGTGTTGCTTTTTCCCAATAGGACACATCCAGCTTTTTTTAGTCGAATGGTTACATCTGCATCATAAGGTGGTACGTATTGTTCAAGCATTTTTGAGCAAGCGGTAGTTTTTACATCTTTTGTACAGATAATATCTTTTAAATTCATCGGAATTCCTGCTAGTGGATTATTAAATATCCCTTTTTTATCAATAATTTTAGCTTGTTCAAGAGCTTGTTCTTTTGTAATAGTTACATAGGAATTTAATTTATTATCTGTTTTTTCAATTTGATTTAGATAAGCCTGAGTAAGCTCAGTGCAACTGAATTTTTTATCTTGAAGTCCTTTGTGTGCCTGTGCGATTGTTAGTTCAATCATTTGAATAATTATGAGTTAATAATTAAGAGTTATGAGTTTAAATTTTTAATTCTTAACTCTTAACCTTTAATTAGTTTTAAAACACGTTTTTAACTTTAATCATGTGGTTTTGGATATCTTGTGGAGATTGGGCGAGTAAGTCATCGGTGAATTTACAGTCTTTTTCCTCATCTTTGTGGGTTACATTTTCCAAGCCGGTTATTTGTGCAATTGGTTCAACATTGTCTGTATTAACTTCATTCAGCATTTTGGCGTGAGAAAGAATGTTGGATAACTGTTCGCTAAATTTTTCTACTTCTTTATCGGTAATGGCGAGTCGGGCTAGTTGGGCAATGTGTTTTACTTCTTCTTTTGTTAACTGCATATGTATAGGTTAGTGCTGGATTATTATAGCTAATATCTTGAAAACTTGGAAACTAAAACTCGCTTTTTTCGAAATTGTCAAAATGCTAAAATCTGAAAAATTCAAGTAAGTGGCTGAGTGATTAGTTATATAATATTGGTATTTTTTGGTTTTGGGGTTTTGATTTTTTTTGTTGAGTTGTGTCAATACAGCAATTTTGATAGAATGTTCAGTAAGATAAATAGTAAATATGGATACAACAAAAAATATTCACAATATCAGTGCCAATTTCTTCTTCTTTTTGGCGTTTACTTATGTCGTTGTAGCTTTGTTATTTAGGAATGATATGTATGTAAATGCAATGATTTTTTTGATGCGCGTTATGGATATGCCTTTTGCTTTTATTGCTCTTATGTATGGTGGAAGTGGTCTTTACTTACAGATAAATGAAGGTAAGGAAGATGCATCAGCGTGGGGGATAATAATATTTGCTCTTTGTTTACTTATTTTTGGGTTTGTGGTGTTTGTGAACTTTGCGTTTCCGAGCGTGTTGTAATGAATAGTCTCAAGTGCTTAATTCATACCTGTCCCGCAGTAGACGTGGAATTCATAACTTACGTATCAATTTAGAATTTAGAATTTCGAATAACCAAAACAATATTTCTGATTTCTCATTTCTCATTTCTGATTTAATTCATAATTCATAACTCATAATTAAGAATAACCAATTTCCAATTTCCAAAAGATTTCGAATGTAGAATTTCTAAACATTATTTGGTAAGTCGGTTATTCATCAATCCACTTAGCCAAACCACCCCTCTCGACCAGTCGAGCCCCTCCTCACTTGAGGATGGGGAAATTTTATATGGAATGATTATTATATTACTTTATACTAACAATTTCCCCTCCTAGAATTAGGAGGGGCCGATTCGCCGCGGTGAAACGGGGTGGTCGGGGTGGTCGGGGTTGGGTGGCTGTTGTATATAAATTTAGAATTTAGAATAACCAAAACAATATTTCTGATTTCTCATTTCTCATTTCCCACGCCTACTGCGGGGCAGGCTGATTTTTAATTCATAACTCATAATTCATAACTCATAATTAAATTTTTAATTCTTAATTAATAATCAATATCCTATTGGTAAGGATGATTATTATTTGTTTATTCGGATTACTAAGGAAGTCATTAATATGCTCTTTGGTTTAATTAAAAATACCACATTAAAAAATCCACTTGAGACTC
Organism: Candidatus Altimarinota bacterium; assembly: GCA_029934675.1. Taxonomy (GTDB): domain Bacteria; phylum Patescibacteriota; class Gracilibacteria; order UM-FILTER-43-11; family UM-FILTER-43-11; genus JAJDCE01. The sequence goes on from JAOZLT010000048.1 coordinate 4,287, forward strand.
GCACTTGAGACTAAAATAGGGCTTGAGACTCGTAAAGTCTTCCGTAGCTTTAAGCGAAGGAATGGTACTCGCACTTGAGACTAACGCATACTCTTGTAATTTGGAGCGTCTTTAGTAATCATGATGTTGTGTGGATGTGATTCGTGTAATCCGGCAGATGTGATTTGGACGAATTTTGCTTTTTTCTGATATGTGGGAATATCTTTGCTTCCGCAATACCCCATTGATGACTTTAAGCCTCCTACAAGTTGGAATAATTCATGTGCTAAAGGACCTTTATAAACAATTTGTCCTTCGATTCCTTCCGGTACATATTTGGTTTCTTCTTTTACATCAAATTGTCCGTATCTTTCTTTTCCTCCCCCAGCCATGGCGCCCATAGAGCCCATTCCTCTATATATTTTAAAAGTTTTTCCTTCGTGATAAATGAGCTCGCCGGGACTTTCTTTTGTTCCTGCAAATAGACTTCCAATCATAACTGTGGATGCTCCACCGGCTATTGCTTTTGCTATATCACCGGAAAGTTTAATTCCGCCATCAGCAATAATTGTTACTCCGTGTTTTTTGGCTTCTTTTGAACAATCCATTATTGCAGAAAGCTGAGGTGCTCCGATTCCTGTTACTACGCGTGTTGTACAAATAGAGCCTGGTCCGATTCCTACTTTTACGGCGTCGGCACCTGCTTTTGCTAAGTCTCTTACAGCTTCTTTTGTAGCTACGTTTCCACCTATAACATCAACGTTCTTATAGTTTTTTTTGATATATTTAATAGTATCAATAACTCCTTTGGAATGACCGTGTGCAGTATCTACAACTAAAACATCTACACCTGCCTCTACAAGTTTTTCAACACGTTCTTCCATGTTTGCTGCAGGCCCTACGGCGGCACCTACTCTGAGTCTTTTTCTCTTATCTTTACAACTATCTGGGTATTGTTTGTTTTTTTCAATATCTCTTCTTGTTACTAGTGCTTTTAGACGCATATTCTTTTTATTATCCACAATAATTAATTTACTGTGTTTACTTTCTTCCAGAACATCATTTGCTTTACTTAAAGTTAATCCTTCAAATGATACAAGTAGATTTTCTACCTTAGTCATCCTTTCTCTAACTTTTTGTTTTAGATGTTTGTGGTAGAAGTAGTCATTTGCCGTGATTAACCCCTTTAATACACCGCCAACTTTTCCTGTATCAGTTACTGGTACGGCTTTGTATCCATATTTTTCGCGAATTTTGTAAATGTCTTCAATGGTGTCAGTTGGTTTTACACATATTGGGTCGGTAATAAATCCATTTTCAAACCTTTTTACCATTTTTACTTCTTCTGCTTGTTTATCTGGGTTCATATTTTTGTGGATAATTCCAATTCCACCATAAAGTGCCATAACAATAGCAAGCTCATGTTCTGTAATTGTATCCATTGCAGCGCTGATGAGAGGGATATTGAGTTTTATATTCTTGGTTAGATTTGTTTTTACATCAGTCATTCTCGGAAGGATATCCGAATATTGGGGAAGAAGAAGTACATCGTCGAATGTTAGATGTAATGGAATTTCGTTGTTTGTCATGGTGGTTGGTTATTGATATAAACGAAGTAACGAAGTTGCGATATAACGAAGTAACAAAGTTGTTCGTTTGTTCGTTCTTGTGTTGCGTCGTATAGAAAATGTTTTCTACAATTTTACTTATCTTTTGGATAAAGTCAATAGCTGGGTCCAAAAAATTTGTTGGTAATTTAAGCTCTCTTTCCCCAAAGTAGTTCAATAAAAGGAATCAATTGGATTATGCCTATTACGCCAAGCACGATGTTTGTATTGGAGGTAGCCGTAGAGATTTGATATGGTTATGTACATTAGTTAAGTGAAAAATGTTTGAATAAATATTTTTTAATTTCTTCAAATTTTTCTGATTTCACCTTGCCAATATGTTTAATGCAACGGGATTTATCAAATGAACTAATATGATACACTTTTATTAATGAGTCATACATTAACCTGTTGTTTGAGTCTTTTTTTATCTCAATATCATTAGCCATTGGTGAATTGCTATTTTTTGTAATAGCCATAACTGTAATTAAATTCGATGCTTTTATTGTTTTATTTGACGATAGGATTACTGCCGGTCTTGTTTTTTTAAATTCGTGTCCAACGCTTGGATCCCATTGAATAAAATATATATCTCCTTGTTCCATTTATTTTTTTGTTATTTCTGGCAAATTCATATAATAATTGTATTCTTCCTTGCTAGTTTCAGGTAGAGCCCCAAATGAATCCCTTGTTGCCATTTGCATAAATTCTGAATTATAATCACGTTGGGCAAATTCACCCTCTCTTGTAAAAACACTTCCATAATCAATTATTTCACCATCTTTATGTATTAACCATGGTGTATCACGATGAGAATGGTCTTCTATTTGCCTTGTATTCATATCAGAAAGTCTATTTATTACTCGTTCAATTACTTTAATTTCTTGTGGTGTAAATATGTTTTGATCCGATTCAACGCAAGCTATATAACGAGTCTGAACCGTTTTGCCAATATATGGTCTACTTATTCTTTCTAGTTCACCATTTTTAATCATGGAATTAACAATAGGATTGTAATATGTTTGATTTGGAACAGGACCATATTGAAGTCTTCTATATGGCATACCTGTTAATGGTTTTTCAAAAAGTTCAAAATAATCAAAATCACAAAAATATAACAGTTTATAAAGAACTGTTTCACCCACATTTGGCTTACCACCACATCTTTGCAATATATAAAGAAGTAGGTTTTTAAATTTATTTTCATTAAATTCAATTTTTAACTTATTGTTGCCCTTTGTTTTTTCAGTTTTTGGTTGGATTAAACTCATGAAATCATAATACGATATTTGGAAAACTTCTAATATTACATTTAATTCACTAATGGAAACATCACGGGCACCTTTTTCAATTTGTGCAACGGAAGGCCTTGGAATGTCAAGAGCCTTAGCCAAGACTGCTTGTGAAATTCCTTTTTCATCTCTCATTTTTTTTAGTACTTCACCTAATTTATTGTTATTTTTTTTCATAGTCGTTTGTTTATCTGTTTCTATAATATTATATGTAAGATTTTATTACAAGAAAATGTTTGATTTTCTATTTTAAGGGTGATGTTACGATTGTGTTTTATTATTGGCTATTTAATTTAGAAAAAACTCATTACTATCTTATGCATCATATATAATATACAGATTTCTGTGCCTCGTTGGACACTTAATCTACATATTTTTAGCTACATTTCTATTTGATCCATCATCTATAATTTGACGTGAAATAACATCACTTAAATCACTAACTATATCCATAAATTCTAGCACCTTCTTTTTACCCACTATATAATCTTCGAATTTAACTATGGGTGGTTTTAATCGAATTTTATATAGTTTTTGTTCTTTAAAAGAGACCAATAAATAATTCCCGATTACTTCAAATATTTTAATATCCTGAAAAACTTCTCTTTGTAAGAGTTTGTCCATTATGCGAGGATTTAGCACATAAAATGCATCAGTCGGGTTTTGTGTATAAACTGAGAATTCCTCGTTAAATTTGCCTTCTAAAGTTACTTTATTTAGGCCATGAGCAATATTAATTGGTAGCATTTTCATTTTTCTAAAACAATGAATGTTTGGGAATGGTTTTTTAAGTTCCTGAATTACTACAAAGAAATCATGTTCATAATTTTTGGCTATTACGTAATGAAAATTACCAAAAAAAGTATTACGTTTATCGTAAGAGCAAGCTAGTAAGTTATGAAATTTTGAATTCATGTGCTGGAAAAGGGTAGATTCCAAATTTACAAAGTACTTTTTTTGAATATATTGTGCTTGAAAATCATTTTTTAATATTGAGTAATAAATTTTCCCCAATTTCCCTTTTAAATATTTGAAATATAAAGCATTCGGAGTAAGAAAGGCAAGAACTGTAGATAATATTTGTATATATTCCTCACCGCTTTTAATATTTTCTCCTGATCTGACATAGGCGAGATAGGCTAAGACTAAGCTGAAAATAAAAATAACTATCGTTGTTAAGAGAGATGACGAAGGATTATAAATACTCTCAGCGTCAGTTAGTGCATATCCAAGATCGATTTCGTCATCAGTATAACCTTTACTTTTAAAGTGCTGTTTCCATTCATCAATTGAATATGCCTCTTTTTCATATTCTTTCAATACAGCACTAATTTTTTTTACGCGCTCATCATGATTTAAGGTGTTATCCATTTTGTTATTTATTAAGTTGCTGATAGTAGTATAACTCAAAATAATTCATCTAAGATAGATGTAGGGTTGTTGTTATTTATGTTGATGTTTGCGGATGTGGGAAGTTTTGTGCTGACATAATGTGCTGAAGGTTGCCAGTACAAAATTTGGGTAACTTGAGTAAGCGAAGTGTATCGAATGGTTACTTTGTATATGTTGTTGGCGGATGAGCTATATGTTTTCAATTTATTCTGTTTAGTTTAAATACAGTAATCCAGATTGTAGTCTAAAATGCGTTGCAGAAGTTATATTTTAGCGGATGTGGCGACACTTTTCATTGTATCGTAGGAAGTAACCCCTCACACCCCAGCCAAATACAACTGTGAAAGTTCTCCAAAAAATGT
>JAOZLT010000049.1 GCA_029934675.1 Candidatus Altimarinota bacterium
TTAACAGTGAATTATGTTTTATTGTTTGACTTTTTCCTTTAACGGGCACTCTCGGACATGACTGGCGAATAGCCAGACTTGCTATCCGAGAATCTCACGGTGGACTGATATTCTGCTATCTGTTTTCTGGGAGATTCCCCCCCGCCTCTAGCGGGGAGAATGACAGGGGGAATAATTATGAGTTCCACGCCTACTGCGGGACAGGTAGGAATTAGAAATTTAATTAAGAATTAAAAATTAAGAATTAAATCAGAAATGAGAAATGAGAAATCAGAAATATTGTTTTGGTTATTCTAAATTAATTAAAATTATGAGTTATGAATTAAATCACAAATCAAAAATGATAAATCATAAATTAATTGAAAGCTTATCATTCGTATTGCTTTCTCATCTCTTGAAATTTCTCCTCCCCCATATCATTCTTCAGTTTTTCCTGCATCGCTTTTACAACAGGTGGAGCATCTGAGCCTGCAGTTATTACTTTTTTCATCATCGCCATAGGGTTTAATCCTTCAAGACCAGTTTCTCGTTTTTTAGGATTCAACATTTCTTTCAGTACAATGATCATTGCCTTTTTAACCTTTTCGGGAATGTGGGGATTGTTTGGTATTTCAGTTTCGAGTAAATGTTTAGCTGTTTTAGGGCTATCTACAACATATTTTCCAATCCTTGGTTTTCTCTTTTTTACTATTTCAGCACTTGCTTCTCGTATAAAAGAATCCAACACAGCAGATCTTGGATTGGATATTTTTGGGATAATCGCATATGCTTCCAGCTCTGGTGCCAAGTTACCGGTTATCGGAATTAGGTCATGATTACTTAAATCAAGATTCATTGTTGGTAATTTGGTATTCGGATAAAACTTGAGTTGATAGTTTCTGCATTCAATATCGTTATCCGCAAAATATTTAAATGCTTCTTCGATTACATCCAAATTTTCTCCTGGTACACCTGTTATATAATCAACTGTTAAATCCTGATTAGATTGCCTTGTTTTATCACGTATTATTCGAGTTAATTCTGGAGTATTTTGTGGGCGCATAAATGTTTTTAGAATCTTTTCCTCAAAGCTTTGTATGCCGAATACGATTGTATCGCAACCGGCCTTACGCATAAGATTATAGTCTGAGACATCTAGTGGTGCGATGATACTTGGATGATGATACGCAGTCCAACTTATATAGCTATCCATTCCTCGCCCGATAATCTCACGACAAAATTCCTGTATCCATTTCTGCTGAAAAAACATGATATTGGAATTGGTGAAAGTGAACATAAAAAACCCAGCCTCATTGGCCAAATATTCCAACTCATCAACTACTCGTTTTGGAGAAAAAAATATTAGTTTTTCCTCGTATTGCGGAACACTACAATAAGTACAATTAAATGGACATCCTCGATTTACATCCAGCCCCTGAGATGCATAAATAATACCCATATCATACTCGCCTAAATCACCTGATTCTATAACGGGCTTGTAGTAATTTTGATAAAAAGTGTTATGTTCCAGGTCAAGAAAAGGTGTAGCTTCAAATTCATCCTGCTTAAAACTTAACTTATAGCCTCTTTGCATATTACCATTTTCATAAGCCCACAAACCATCAGTTCCCAATAGCTCGTTTCTGGAAAGCATTTCATCAATAACCTTTTCTCCTACGCCCTGTACAACACCAACTGATTTAAAACCGATATCAATAAATAGTTCTAGAGTTTTTAGCGGTTCGGAGCTAGGTAGCGGACCTCCGAATAATATTGGTTTGTTGAGTAAACTGGCGTGTGCTTTATCAAGTATGCGAAGGATATGGTTTATATTCCAGGAGTTTACATGAAAGCCTATATAACGATAATTTTCTTCATTATCAATAAGCCATTTACCCAATTCTTCCGGTCCCTCTGTACCAGCTTTACGCCCCGTGGTATCCAGAACTTGGACACTGTGTCCTTTATTTTTGAGATATCCTGCGATCCTATTAAGTCCGAGATGATTTTCGGGAGGAGAAGAAACTCCCATCTCGTTTTTTGAAAAATCGGGATTGATGAGGAGAATATCAGCGTTGTTGGTGGTTGGTATTGGTTGGAATTGCATATTAGTTGTTATTTCGTTGGTATTTTAGTTCATTTTTTAAACTTAGCCAATCCCACGTATTATTAACTAACAACAACCAACTCATTGCCCACTTGTCTGAACCTCTGATTCTCTGGATTAAACTGATTTACCAGGATGGATTAAATTGATAAAACAGATTCATTAAATCCTAAGAATCCATCCGGATACATCTCAGAAATCCTGTGAATCAGATATTCCTGAAAATCCTAAAAAATCAATCCGTATAATCCTGCACATCCGCGGTTCTGCGTTTACCCCCTACTCTTTCCCCTCCTCACTCCTACATATTTTATCATGTTTACCTGCGGATAATGGATTTGCTAAAAGCACTACTATTCGACTAGATATATTTGAAATTACATCTAAATGTTCTCTGTGTTCGTGTGCACTAATATCTGGTTCCATTTGAATATGCTCTAGATTTAAAATTACACTTGTTAACAGATTTCTAATCTCTGCTCCACGGCGTAATAGTTGACCATCATTAACTTCCTTTGCTCCATCACGATCTTCGGATAACAATTCGTGTATGTAAGGTTGATGTTCACTACTAGCACTAGCATCTAACAAACTTGTTAAAACCTCCTCACATTTTTGATAGCCTCTCTCTAAATCCATAATATTATTTATATAATAATGATTAATACTCTAGCTTAGAGTATAAGATTTTAGATACTTTGTCAATAGTATATAAAAATAAACATTCTTGGAGGATTGATTTTTAGAGTGAAAAATGATATAATATATAGATTATTTGAAACATATATTAATGTTCTGGAAAAAACCGAAAATCAATAAAATCAACAAAGACGGTAAGCAAGGAATTAGTATAGAGATTTTAACGAACGAAAAAGATCCTGAGCAATTGGCGGAGGAAATGGCAGAGAAAATGGCTACAAAGATGACGAAAAAAATCTCTGAAAAGATTACCAAGAAATTTAACGAGAAGGTTCGAGAAATTATTCCAAATCAACCTGCCAATCAAGTAATTTATACAACTAAAAATACTTACAGCGACTATGATTCTAATAAGAGTTATTTTGGTTTTTATATTTATGCAGTTCTTCTTCTAGCTCTTATTTTGACAGTGGGCGGTCTTTCCGGCTTTTTATGGCATGAATCAAGCAACAAAACTGTAAATCATGAACTGATTGCTGAGATAAATCGAGTTAAGGGAGAGGATGGATTTTTTGTACCCTCTGAAAAACAATTTGTCGGTAATCCCGAAGGTAATCGGCTGAAGGGTTCTGCAGGAGAGCAGAAGCCAGTTAATCCAGTGGGGATACCCTTGGTAGAAAAACAGACTGAAGAGTCAAAATATGCGAATGCCAGATTTGATTCATGTGGACTTATAAGTAATTTTTGGACTGAAAAATGGTATTCGGGACTAAGGAAAATGCTTACTGAAGATGAAAAAGATATTTCAGATATTACAAGTGCATGTTTTTCGAGCAATGCGGGTTTATTCGTCTTTATTCTGCCAGGTAATTTTTGTGAGTCATCTGTCATTTACCACTTTGACGTTGATAGTAAGGAGCTATTAAAAACCAAGTCAGAATCGGATTATGAATGCCTAGGAACTGTTGAGCAATTTGGGAAAAGAGTAGGAAATATTTTAAAGCTAAAGGGATATGGAGAAAAAGATGGATGTGAGTGGACTGATTATTATGATTACAACTACACAAACAACACTTTTGAACTGAAAACAAGATCTGACGACTGCGCCACCTAATCCCTATTTCCTGCAATCTGTAAATGCCTAAAATAAAAAGTAAACAAACACTGGCAATCAAGGAAAATAAAAAGCTGTCAGCTACATTTATTTTTGTCTTTTTTGCATTAATCTCGTCACTGATTTATTGGCAATTTACAAAGGCTGCTGTCTCATCTTACAATTTCTCAGGTATTACAAATCCATCTGGCACTCATATAGCTCGTTCATTTGAGGTTGATATACAATTCCCGACAAACGGCGCACTGACACTTGATACTTTAACAGATGATGGATCTCCGACAGGTACGCCAGAAATCAAGGATAATATCTACAGATTTGGTAATGATGCTGAAGCAACAAATGATGAATATACAAAGATTTCCACATCAGACGACAGCCATTGGCAAACCCCCAATCCGGGATTTAGTGATATGACGGCATTTTGGGCACAATATACTATTGCGGAATCCCCTGCAAATATTACACAAATTGACATTAATCTGGAGGGTTACCAGGGCGGAACCCCACAAGGAGGAAGAAAGGCGTGGTTAGGCGTATGGGTACCAGGCGCTCCAACTCCATATTGGAAAACTCTTGAAGCTGCTCAAAAAACTACTGATTATGTATATTCAGGAACATTAACAACTAATCTTGAGGACTATATTGACAGCAACGATAAACTTACAATTATTTTTTATAATGAGGATGAGTTTGATTCGCTTCTAGTGGATTATGTAAATGTGGATGTAACATCTGGTCTATCAGTTGCCCCACCTGCGATTCTTTCTGCCTTAATTGATGACCCTGACAATGGAGATCGAAAACTTAGCGTAGGCGATACTATTACTTTAACTTTCGATAAAGACACCAATGCCCCTGCTGTTGCTACTAAGGCGGATATAGATAATCTTATTCTATTCCCTACATCAAATGATGTAGATGGACTTACTTATAATCATCTTATCGGCGCAGATTATATTGGTACATGGAGCTCAAACACTTTCGCGAATGACACTCTTACTATCACTGTAACAAATGGGATAATTAATCTGGCAAACCGTGAAGTTGAATTGAAAATGGGAGAAATAATTCAGATAAAGGCAGATGGAACTAATGATTTAAAGGATAGTGGAGAAGCATCAGATGCTTCAGCTTCATTCGTTGCAATTACAGGCAATTGGGGTCTTAGACCCGACGACGATGTAACTTATGCATCAGATCATAATGCCAATGCTCATATATATGAAGTAGCATTGCTGAATAAATATCATTATCGCCATGCTACAGCATACCAGAGCAGAGGTGATTTAACATATGTAGGACACTTACCAATATCAACTTATGCTATTGGTAGACGTCCGATTGACGGTTTTATATATGCAGCTGAAAACGGTACTGATGATGGAAAACTTTCCTGGATGGATCCTGAGAAAAAAGATACTACTTCTACAGCTCCAGATGGCTATGATCCAGCGACACTTGGTAATCCATATGGGCGAGGCACAATAGGAACTTTAGGACCAACAGTAGAAGAATATTACAGACTTGTATTTACCGCATCTGGAATTTTATACGGCGCTGCTAATAACAATAAACTCTATCGGGTTTATGACTCAATTCAGGTAGGAGCTCCTGCAAGTACTCATGGTGCTGTAGATAATTTGGCAGGCGATCCGATATGCACTATGATGCCAGATTTAGGAGATGTCCCGAATTTACAATTAACTGAGAATGGTTCGGCGGATTTTGCTTTCGATTCCGATGGTAAATTACTTTTAATATCTAACGATATTTTGTATTGGGTAGAAACTGGTCCGTTAGTTGGGGGTATAATTACTGGTCCATGTGTAGCTCATGCGATAAAAGACACTAATCTTTCAGAAATAAGCGGACTGGCGTTCACAAAAGGTGGAGTAATGCATGTTTCAACTTTCTTACCTACAAATCGTAAATTAACCACGGTTGATCCGGAAAACGGAAATATATCAAATACCTCAGATTTTACACCCGATCAGGATATTTATGACCTTGGTAGTGTTCCAAAGTGGACGGATATTGAAATCGTAAAAAGTGATGGCGGATTGGAATTTGAGCCAGGGACAAATGAGATATATACGCTTACTGTATCGAATGATGCAGATGTTCTGGATCCAAATCTAAGTGATGCCCGAGGTCCGATTTTTGTTCGAGATACTCTACCTGAAGGCTTCACTTTCGTATCCGTTTCCGGTGTAGATTGGTCATGCGACCATGTTGGTCAGCTTATTGAGTGCGTTAATCCGAATAACTTAGTAAAAGGCGCTAGCTTTCCACCGATTACGGTTACTGTATTTGTTGAAAATAATGCTGTTAGTCCAAACCCACCATATGAGCCTCCGGAAGGTGTGATGTTAAATACCGCTTGTGTAGATTCGACTACTTTTGAGGAATTTGATTCGGAAGATTGCGATACTGAGCCTACTCCGGTTGGTTGGCCACAAATGGAAATAGATAAAACTCCATCTGATGCGATTGTTAATCCTGGACAGACTGGATTGGTTTACACTTTACGCATAAGAAATAATAGAACTGTAACGGGATCAGGTGTGCAGGTCACAGATTCAGTTGCAGAAGGACTACTGGCAACGTATTTGGAAAACCTAAGAAATGTTACCACTACAAATTGCGGGCACATGGCTGAAACTACGATTAAAGTTAAAGGCTCAGATTTAAAAGCGGGGGAAAATCCTGCATCTGCTAACCTTTTAATTGATAGTACTGTAGTGCCGGTTGATATTCCTGATGGTGCTGATAATAGTGGTGTTGCATCGGCTATAGCATCTGCAATAAATGCGGAGGGAACTCATCATGGTATTGCGGATGAAAATGTTGTTTCAGTATTTCATGGCGTTTCTGGCCTTGGTTCGAATGGAAAGATAATTGATACATCAGCATTAATTGCTGCCATTGATTTAGTAGATATTACTGATACAGATACCGAAATGCCTTCCCCTCCTTTTTCAAACGCAACTGTATCAACAGATAATTCAACAGCAACAAAAATAATAATCGATAATGTTACAATTAGTCCATATTCAAGATCCGCACAGGAATGTGTAATTGAATATACAGTTGATGTAAAAAATGGAATAGCTGGAGGTGCAATTATTCATAATCAAGGTGATGCTACGGTTGCAATCGAAGGCGGTTTTCCTGTATCTGCAACAGCTGATGTTACAGTTTCAGATAGCCCAATTTTATCACCAGTAAAAACTGATGATGATCCGGATAATGTCGTAGATCCGTTGCAGAATGTTACATACACATTAACGATAGATAATATTGGAAATCAGACTGGAACAGGAATTACCGTTGATGATACATTGGATACCAATTATGAAAATTTAAGTATAGACAGTATTACGAATTGTGGAACTCCTGACTCAAGCAGTACAACGGCAAATCCTGCTGTAATAGCCATTACCGGTGTAGAAGTTACTACTGCAAATAGCTGTGTAATTGTGTTCTCTGCTCAAGTTAAAGCTACAACTCCATCTGGAACAGTAATACCAAATACAGCGTATGTTAGCGCGCCTCTTGAGGGAGGTTTCCCGACAACAGCGCCTTCTGATAATCTGGTTATTGCTGGTAGCCCTGCTTTAACTGCAACTAAAGTTCATGATAAAGGAACTAAGGTTCCGCCAAATGAAGTAGACCCAGGGGAGAAAGTAACCTACACATTAGCAATTGATAATATTGGTGATGCGCTTGGTACAGGAATACAGGTTGATGATACTTTGGATGGTAATTTTCAGGATTTAAATGTTGTAAGTCTTACAAATTGCGGTCCGACACCAAATTCAAGCGGTTCAACTGCAAACCCTCCTGTTTTAGATGTAAGCGGAGTACAGGTTGCAACCGCACTAAACTGTGTAATTGTTTTTGAGGTTACGGTTAAGCTAGCTACACCTGCAGGAACTGTAATACCAAATATTGCCGCAATTTCACCAGCTGTCGAGGGTGGACCAGGTGCACCAAATGTACCTTCTGCAGATATTTATGTTCCAGGTGCTGTAAATATCACTACTATAAAAACAGACAATGATGCGGATAACTATGTGAATCCCGGTCAAATAGTCACATATACACTTTCTCTGACCAATACGGGGGATGTGAAACTAACAGGTATTCATACCCTTGATACTATGGACAGTGATTTGGAGAATTTGAATGTAACAAATATTTCAAATTGTGGTTCAAATTATTTTAACCAATCCAGTGCAAATCCTCCGGAACTTGATATTCGAGGATTAGGAGGTGACCCGAATAAAGGTCTTGAAGTTAATATGGGCGTAAATTGTGTTATTACATTTACTGCTAAAGTAAAAGATACAGCTCTTGGCTTTGCACTTATTCCAAATGTCGCTACTGTAACAGAGTCGCAAGAAGGTGCACCAGCAACAAATCCAGCTTCTGATATTCTTGAAGTTGCAATGCCTGGTGTTAGCGCAACAAAAGCAGACAATGATGTTGATAGCCTGGTAAATCGCGGACAAACAGTTACATACACAATCAGACTTAATAATACTAATGTAGATTCTGGAGGGAATCCAACAACTGGCTCACGTGTCGCTACAGGAGTGGATATTTATGATGTAATGGATAACGATCTGACAAACCTTAATGTTATTAATCTTACAAATTGTGGAACAACTCCTCCTTATATAGATGGCTCAACAGCTGACCCTGCAGTTATTGATATTGATGATTTGAAAATTGAAACTTCAAATGACTGTATAATTGTTGTTACTGCCGATGTAAAAGGAGCAACACTAGGAGGTTCCACAATCCCTAATACAGTTCTTTATTCGGCTTCAGATGAAGGAGCGACTGGCGGTGCTGCGAGTTCCGATGTTCTTAATGTGCCAATAGCTTGTGGCGATGGTTTGGTTGAGGGGACTGAAGAATGTGATGATGGGAATTTAATTAATGGAGACGGTTGTGAAGCTAATTGTACAATACCCCCTCCTATAACTTGTGGTAATGGATTAGTTGAAGGAACTGAAGAATGTGATGATGGGAATTTAATTAATGGAGACGGTTGTGAAGCTAATT
>JAOZLT010000050.1 GCA_029934675.1 Candidatus Altimarinota bacterium
GCCACCCATTTTATAAAAAGAAGTTTGACCTTGTTCATCAACTGATTCTTGGATATCTCGAATTTCTTTTAAAATTGCCAAATACATTAAAATATAACTATTTCCACAAACTTTTATTAACTTGAGGTCATTTGGATACTGCTCTATTAAACGCTTTGCCAAAGTTTCTTCTAAATCTTTTGGGCTTTCTACCTTTCTAAGGGCATCCAAAACCTCTTTTAAATTAAATAATGCTTGTTGCGAACCTATATCAGAACTTGGTGATTCTTCTTCTGCTAAATAGTTTTCTACTGCTTCTCTTATACTCTCGACAACAATACTTTTTTTCCGAGCAGTAAGCGTATAAGACGCACTATTTGCTTCATTTCTATCTTCGCTTGATAAATTACTCATTATAATTAAATTATAGTTAATATTTTGTAATTTTTATAATATCTTAACAATGATTTTTTATGGATTCTTTAAAGATAAATATGAATTAAGAATTTTCATCATCACAATTACCTAATGCATAATATAATTCCAATCTCCTTTCATCAGTAAATCCATCTTAATTCTAAATACCGACTCTTCAATCTTCAACTTTACCCCCGTCTTAGTAGTAGATAACTTGTGAAATTCGTGAGATTCTATTAAATCCTCAATAAAAAGTAGAATTTGTTTCATATTATCCTTTTGATTCCAGTCCAATTCCATAAGATTATTATCTTTGATGAAACTTGAAACCAATTGTAATAAACGACTAATATCAAGAATTGTTTCTTCATCAAGACTAATTTGATCCATCACTACCTTTACAACTGATACAAGATTAAGAAGGTTTTTTGGCGTCCATTTGTCTACGCTATCTAATGTTTTTTTAGTCTCAATCCTCTTTTTACAAACTACAACTGCCTCAGTAGTGCTTATAATATAACGAGTAATATCTGCACCAAGTATTTGGAATCTTTCGAAATCAGCTAAAATCTGATTAATTCTTTCTAAATCACTCTCATCCAAATTATTACCATGCTCTTTAATAGAATCTTCAATATTTATTAATATATCTATTGCCTCTCTAACTATTTCATTCCTGTTTCCATTTAATTTGGATGTATTATAATTTCTTTCTAAAAAGCTCTCGGCAGTCTTAATCACTCTAGTATCTTTTAATTTATTTACTGCAACTTGAACAGAGGGTACTTCTTGCATGTTATGATATTATTAATAATGGATTAGTATTTTACTTATATTTTTGTAATTGTCAAATCATGCGGTAATATTATTTTTCTGATAGTGATATCCTGTATAATCCTTTTAGGCTGTACACAGCCAAAATTAGAACAAACCAATAAATTAATAAATAATAAAAGTATTATAAATAACCAAGAAAAACCAATGACTGAAAAACTATTACAACTCCAAGTTACCGGCTATAAAAACGGTGACCGGATACCTGCAAAGTATGCGACTGTAACTGGTGGTGGCGATAATGTGAGTATAGGATTTAAGTGGCAGTCTTTGCCTGCGGCACAATCGTATGCTTTGCTTTTTGATGATAAACATCCGATTGCAAATAACTGGGTACACTGGCTTATTGTGGATATTCCGCTTGATGTTACGGAGATATCTGAGGGGGAAAGCAGAAAAAATATGCCAAAAGGTAATAGAGAACTTATAACATCTTGGGGTAAGGCGGAATATGACGGACCCCAACCACCAGTTGGATCCGGTAATCATGAATATGTTGCCACATTATATGCACTGGACATTCCAAAACTGAATATTGGCGAAAATAATTCACGAGACGAATTCCTGAAAGCTATTAATGGACATATTATTACGAATGAGAGTTGGAGCGGGTACTTTTCCAGGTAGTTTTCATGTGGTTTATCCATTCCTCCTCCGTCGGAATTGTTTTTCATGTTGTTTATCAAGTTGTCTGGCTATATAAAAAACCACATGATAAACAGCCCGAAGTTGTACGAAGCTTTATGCGAAGTAGGACGAAGGGTGGAATAAACCACTTGATAAACGACCCGAAGGGTGGAATAAACCACTTGATAAACGACCCGAAGGGTGGAATAAACCACTTGATAAACGACCCGAAGTCGTACGAAGCTTTATGCGAAGTAGGACGAAGGGTAGAATAAACCACTTGATAAACAACCCGAAGTCGTACGAAGCTTTATGCGAAGTAGGGCGAAGGGTGGATAAACCACTTGATAAACGACCCGAAGTCGTACGAAGCTTTATGCGAAGTAGGGCGAAGGGTGGATAAACCACATGAATCTATTCTTCTCTTAAGTATCCCGGTAAAAATGTTGGTGCTTTAATTCCTTTTACTTTTTTCATGATATCCAAATCATCCATATTCATCTTGCCATAATAAAGGTCTTTGATATCTCCTCCATTTTCAACAAATTCGAGTATTTTTCTGTGACCTTTAAAATAGACAAAATCTTTGGTAAAAGCTCCGGGTTTTGAGGTATCAGAGAGCCCACGTTTCGCTTTCAGAGCAACTTTCCATGCTCTGTCCATATTAAATCCATGCCTTATAAGTTCTGCATATACATCAGCAAACGAGCCATGCATTGCGGTGTATATTCCGATTACGGATGATGCTGGCCAGTATTTCTTTTCAGTTTCATTAGAATCTGTTTTTTCCTGATTATATACAGCTAAACCTTCCTCCGTCATCAAATAGTCTGCCAAACCGCGTTGGAATAATTTATATGGCTGTAAGCTTCCGTTCATAGCAGTAAAAACATGTGTTTCGATTTCATGAGCAATTGTACCTTGTAGCCTTTCCTTAGAAAACATTGCACCTTCTCTTAACATTACTGAATTTTCTTTACCGGCTATAGCATCAGATACCATATCTTTTTTAATCTTTACGCTCCACCCTTTCAATCCATTTTCCTCAATTGCCTGTTCAAATAGCTTTTTGGCATCTTTGGCTTTAAGAATATTGGTTTCTTTCGGGAATTTTTCTGGCATATTTACAATTTCCTTTATAGCCTCTTTTACAATTTCAGTATCAGGAGCTCCATAAAGGTGGATAGATTTTGCTGTGAAATGATCTGTACCACGAGCTTCCAAAAGTTCTATTTTTCGTTTAATCTCATCCGCTTTTTTACGCCATAATATTCCAATTGGTGAATCTGGAAATTCGATTCTTTTTAAGCGCGCGTACAAGTTGTTTGGATCGAATTTTAGAGGCTTATATTCGAACTGAGGATTATATGTTGGGTCTACCAGAAACTTATTGTGCTCATCATTTATATTTGTTGGTTTTATATGAGCCAATAATCTAATTTCACCATCTATACTAATTATTTCTTCATCAATTTTCTTCAAATCTTCCGCACTGAATTGGCGTACTATATGAGCTACATTTGATACCTCTTTTTCCATACTCCTTTCGGCTGACATATGTTTTGTAGGGTCTATTAAAAAATCTCTAAGATCACGTTGCCCAATTATCATTTTGAATTTTTTATGACTGAAATCGGCAATATTAACAACGGTTTGAATACGATGACCTCCTAGGGAAAATTTACATTTGCTTTTATCTAACCTGATTTCTTCCGCTATACTTTTATCTATTACTGTTTTTTCTATATTTGGCTCAATTTGAGCAATAATCTTTTTAGTATCTTTTTTACCTATAATTTCTACTCTTTCCAAATTTCCAACGATTGGCTTTTGCAGAATCTTTTCTTCATCTCTTGATTCAATTTTCTGGCCAAACATATCTTGAGCGATACGAACACCTTTTTCCGGAGTTGCTACTTTTATGCCCTCTATTCTTTCTAACCGACGACGTAATGGAGCCATATTTGCAATTTGTACGGCCAAACCTGCTCTGGCATTAATTTCTAAAAGCATTGGACCTGATTTATCGATTGTTAAATCTATTGCAGCAAAACCAAGATTTGTTATGTGTTGTACACGTGAAGCTATTAATAACATTTCTTCCCAATATGGTATTTTGATTCCAGCCAGTGGTCCAAATCCCGGAATACTATCTATTTCTTTATTATATTGTGTTATGTGTGTCATCTCTCCTTTAGCGATATCTATCCCAACCGCGACTCCACCTAGATGAACATTTGCTTTACCTTGAGATTCCTCTGTAGGTAGTCGCATCATCGCCATTACGGGGATAAGATTATGGGTGACTATTCTGATGTCAGGAAGACCTTTATAGGACATTTTATTGAAAGGCTTTGGTGCTTCCAGCCTCTGTTCAAAAAAAGCTGTATCGGATATATTCGCAATACTATATCTGCCATCCAGAATATCCTGAATATGACGTTCCATTTCCTCATATTTGATTATCCCTCCACCGGGCTTTACCCAATTTCTTCCTTTTCTATCCACAACTACCAAAATTCCCTCACCGCCATATCCCGCATTTGGCTTTAGGACGAATGAATTTGGCAGGTTGTTGAAATCAAAATTCTGTAATTCTTTTTTGTTATGTATCGAAGCATAAAATTTTGCAACAGGAATACCCCTAGCAGACAGGAAATTTTTAGTTTTTATCTTACTATCAGCCATCATTATGGCCTTTTTAGGATTGTAAGCTCTGATGTACTTCAGGTTGCGGGCGTTAATGCCTAGTAGACCTGGATTATGGAAGAACCACATAGTTAATTTCTGATTTTACATTTCACATTTCTGATTTCCCGCACCTATTTTCACATTTCTGATTTCCCGCACCTACTGCGGGGCAGGCTGATTTCTGATTTCTGATTTTGCATTTTAAATGATAGATACTAAATGGAATGCGAAATGGAAAATGCGAAATGCGAATTGAATTTATTCTTCAGTATGTCTCATTACCTCTCGGAATCTAATATATTCAAAAAACCTCAATCCTGTCCAGCGACCAAGCCCAAGGTTTACTACAATTAAAAGTAATATAATTTCCGGATAACTAAGCATAAGGTTTTGGATAAATTGCCATTCTACTATCCAGTAGCATATAAGAGATACTACTGTTGTTTCTAACATCAAAAGAACTGCGGCAAAAACACCTTTTCCACTTTGTGCGCTAACAAATTTTTCGGCCAAAGTCGTCATGATAAGCATCGGAAAAACTGCAATTGTAGCCAGTTCACTTACACCGAGATATGTAGCCAATGCCAGCATCAGCAATAAGATGAGTGTTGATATTGTAAAGACGATTGCAATTCTGGGAATATGTAAAAGGCGCACATGCTCTAAGGCTTTTCGGAGTACAGCTCCTGTTACAATAATCACAACAAGGATTAATAAACCAAATTTTAGGCCTAATGCCAAAAAGGAAAGAGTAATTATTGCAGGTGTATATAATCCAAATGTAGTTATGCCGATAACCTGTTTTAAAAGAGCAATTATTGTGGCGATAACCGGCAGCATTAAGAGGAGTACTATAGTATTACTTGGAATTCCCTGTGCAATCATAAAGTTCACTAAATAAGAGATGGAATTCCATATACTTATATGTCTTGTATCCGCATTGACTATCAGATATTCGGAAACACCTGCCTTCAAATCGCTTACAAAAGTATCTACATCCTTAGCTTTGATTAAATCTTCAAGCTTATATTTACGAGTAAGAACTATTTGTTTGGGCTGAATAATATCGAAGTTGCTTTGCATAATGCGCCCAAGTGTTTTCAAATTCTCTTCTGAAATAACAATAATAGTTTTTCCTTTTACATATGCCTGAATTTCTGGTTTCTCGCGTACGAGACGAGTAAGTGCATTAATACCGCTACCTCGCGTTGTCCATATGGCGATAGTATCTGCATTATTGATTGTGGTTACTTTGTCTGCAAGCTTTTTTGAAAGAGCTTCTTCTGACATAAATGCGGTTGTACTATCATAACTTTCTATAACATTGATAAATGTACCAGAATCGTGTGCTTTTTTTGTAAGGTTTTCGATACTAGCTTTTTGTTCACTTATGTCTGTCAAAAGAATTGCCAGCTTATCATACGCAAATACATCTCTTGCAATTGATGAGCTTTCTTCATTTTGAGTAACTGTAAGAGTTACAAGATATTCATTTGCAGTAGTATATGAATGTACAACTTCCATGCCTGAAACTTTAGTTCCATCACCAAAATCCCATTCATAAGTCGTTTCAGCATCTTCGTCCGGTAGAAAGGAATTAGAGCCATCAAAGATTATGTTCTTTCCTGCTTCAACAATATCGTCAGAGTCGATTACAGCTCGAAGATTATTGATATCGAATGTTACAGCTGCAGCTACAAATTGTGGGAAAATTAGTATTGCTGTAAGTAGAAGTAAAATGAGTTTTTTCATATTTTGCTATTACAAGATTACAAACGCTTACGCTATTAGAAAATTATAAACATTCTCTCGCTTGCGCTTGTTCATTATTACAAAATTATAAACGCTTCGCTATTAGAAAATTATAAACGCTTACGCTATTACAAGATTACAAACATTCTCTCGCTTGCGCTCGTTCATTATTACAAAATTACAAACGCTTACGCTTGTTCATTATTACAAACGCTTCGCTATTATAAGATTAGAAACGCTTACGCTATTACAAGATTAAAATAGCAAATAATCTTATAATCTTGTAATTTTGTAATAGTGAGCATAGCGAACGTTTTTAATTTTCTAATAGCCTCGAAGAGGCGTTTTGTAATCTTGTAATTAGATAATTCCTAATCTCGCTTCGATTTCCTGATCCACAAACATCTTCTTACGCCCATATTTCATACGTGAGTATTTCTTGAGGATTTCAGCCATTTTGTCGGTTCCCTGAGGATCCCAAATGGTTTGCAAAGAGAATGGACGAGAGGTTGTATTGTTGATGTTTAGTTTTACGTAAGCGCTGTAATTCGCGATACTTAGGATATCCTGTTGAGAGAGTAGTGGTGCATATTCTTTTGCTAAATACTCCGCATCATCCGCACCAACTTTAAAACTAAGCATAGTACCCACATTACCAAATACTGCATCACGTACACGAGTATCATCTTTTCCGGACGGAGTTTTGGTGAGCTGTGCGATATACTGATGGGCCATTATAAGTGATAAACGGTATTTACGAGCTTCAGATAAAATTGAGGCAAATGTATCTGTGGCGAAGTTCTGGAATTCATCCACGTACATAAAAAAATCTTTACGCTCAGCTTTAGGTATTTCCTGCCTACTCATAGCAGCCATATTTATTTTATTAACAAAAATCAGACCCAAAAGCTGTGCATTCACATCTCCTATTTTACCTTTTGAGAGATTAACCAAAAGGACTTTTTCAGTATCCATAATTTCACGGATATTAAACGCGCTTTTTGGTTGACCGATTATATTACGGATTGTGGTATTTGTAATAAATGGACCAAATTTGGAACTGAAATACGGAATCATCTCCTGCTTTTCACGTTCACCTGTATTGGCATATTCATGATCCCAGAAAGATTTAACTACAGCATTTGTAACTTTTCCGAGTTTGTATTTTAGAAATTCCGGATCAGTAAATATTCGTGGTACATCGATTAAAGTTGCCCCTTCTTCTTCATCTTCCATGAGAGTAAGACAGGCATTACGGAAGTAATGCTGAATACGAGGACCGAAAATCTCATCACCAAATAATTTGATGAAAATTTCCATCGCATCCAATGACGCTCTATCTCTTTCTTCAGGAGTATGAGCTTCTAGTAAATTCAATCCCATTGGTCGCTCTGTATCGGATGGGTCAAATATAACTATATCTTTTGCACGTTCTTTTTGAACTATTTTAATAGTATCTTCTACTAAATCTCCATGTGGATCAATAAGGCAAATACCATTACCATTCCAAATGTCCTGACGAGCCATATAGTTGAGCAATACAGACTTACCGGAACCAGATTTCCCGATTACATACTGATGTCTTGTCCTATCATCCTTCATAATCCTTACATCTCTATTTTCACCACGATATGAACTTTTACCTATAACCACGCCTTCTGTAGGTAAGTCAATTGGAGGTGGAAGTACTTTGTACTGTAGCCATTTAATAATTGGGATGGCGTTATATCGCGAATCTGGGAAGTGGACTAATGATGCTAACTCATCTTGGCTAAATAGGTTCTGTTTATGAAAAATCCCTGGCATCCTACGCCGAAATAAGTACTTCATCATCGGATTATTGATGAAATCTAGTGGAAAAATACGTCTTCCCTGAAATGCATTCAGATAAGCATCGTGATAAATACTAAAAGCCACATTCATATTGTTTGTAATGCTGGTAGCTCTTTGTTTCGTATCAGCTACACCAAATATTCGAATTGAAGTGTCAAAACCTACCTGACCTGCCTTTTCACCAATTTTCTTATAAGCCTCCTCTTTGGCTGCCAACATACGGATGTAGGAATCTCCACTACTTGCCCCCGGTGCCATATTCCCCTTCTTGCCGAACGGCATCATAAACCTGATTACATTAATCAGAAGTGCGAGTATTGGACCGATTATAGGAATGGGGATTTTTAATGGAAGTGCCTGTTTTTTAAAAAGTGCAGTACCAACTCTTTCCGTTTTCTTGCGCCATTTTTCGTTAGCGACTGGATTAATAATCATTTGTATTGCAGCTTTCTCTCCATCCTCTAATTTTGATAAAACATTTGCAATATCATTCAAAGGATCTTGCTCCATAGTTTTATATGTAGTAATGGGGAACCAATAGTCTTTTTTTGTATACATAAAATAGCCCCTAACCTTTTTACCTTTCTCAAATAAGCTATAAGGTTCTTTTGTAGTTTCTATATCCGCGTCTTTGTAGAAAGACGTAATCTGCTTCTCAATAATATTCCTATAATATTTATTAGTAACAACATAAAAACTTAGCTGGTGGTTCTCTATGAACAACTCAAATGAAACGTTATCCTCCTGCCAGATCTTTGTTTTTATCATATTCCATAGA
>JAOZLT010000309.1 GCA_029934675.1 Candidatus Altimarinota bacterium
CGGTTGGTAGGTGTATCCTTTCATTTCATTGAAACTAGGTAATCCTTTCGGTATTAAACCGTTGACTGCTGGAGTTCCAATTCCGTTTCGTAAATACTTGATCATTTTTACACGATCAAAACCATAATTAATCGCTTTTCTAATTTTCTCAGATGCAGTTTCTTTCTCTTTTGCATCTAAATAAACTCCTAAATATTCAGTATTCAAATAAGGTCCTTTTACCATTTCAATTTGATCTGAATATCGCTCTTGCAACATTCCTTTACTTGTTAGAATATCATCTTTGTATGAGTTGTCAATACTATTTAAGAAATCAGAATTTCCTTGAACAAACTGTAAAAACTCACTTTGCTTATCGGGTAAAAAAGTAGTGGAAACTGCCTCTAAATATGGCAATTGATTTCCTTGCTCATCTTTCTCATAATACAATGGATTCTTTCTAAACACCATTTTAATGTTTTCTACCCATAATTTGAATTGAAAAGGTCCCGTTCCGATAGGATTTGCTCTAAAATCTGTACCAAAATACGCCAAAGCTTCTTTGGGTACAACGGAGCAATACTTCATGCTTAACAAACTAATAAAAGGCGGAAAAGGCTTCTTGAGTTTTACTACAAATGTTGAATCATTTTTTGCTTTAAAATCACTTACAAAATCCAATACCCATTTACCGGGAGAAGCTACTTTCGGATCGATCAATCGAGAAAAAGAATACTCAAAATCTTTGGCAACTACTTTTCTTGTTGAGTCTTTTCCAAATAAAGGATGCTTGTGAAAATAAACATCGTTTCGTAAGGTAAATTCATACGTTTTTCCATCTTCAGAAATGTTCCAATTTTTTGCTATATCAGGATATACATGTAGGCTATCATCCAGTTGAACCAGTCCATTAAACAATTGAGTAGTTGCCCAAATAGTTCTTAAATCTTTGGAAAAAGCAGGATCTAGTGTATTGATATTTGCATGTTGATTGTAACGAAATACATCTTTATCAGAAAACTGTAGCTCTCTTTTAGTACAAGAAAAGAAAACAAAAAGAACCAAACCCGCTAAAAACTTTGAATAGAAATTCAACTGGATAGATTTCTCACTTCGCTCGAAATGAGAGAACATGCTTTCCTCTTTTCTGTTTTCTGTTTTCTCTTTTCTACCTCTCAAACCCATATTCTCTTTCAACTTTGCAAATTCGTAACTGATATTTCTGATACCATTTTTTTCTTCCTAACTCTCTGGCAGCTGTGTGCTCTATATTGTTTTTCCATTGGGTAATCGAATTCAAATCTTTCCAATAAGAAACCGTAATTCCAACTTCACTTCTAGCATATTCTATTCCTAAATATCCAGGTTGTTCTTTAGCCAACTCTTCCATTTTATTGGCAGTCTCTTCATATCCATCCAAATCATTTGTGACAGTAGAAGTAAAAATAACAGCATAGTACGGAGGCTTTAAGGAATAAACAATCATAAGAATAATCTGTATTTAGTTTCTGGAAATTTTAATTTTGGTTCTATTCCTTTGCTTTCAAAAGTAAAACCGCATTTCTCTAATATTTTCATGGAAGCTATATTTTCATCAGCAACATAACCCACCAAATTATTCATTCTGATAGATTTGCAATACATAATCAACCCTTGACAAATCTCCAATCCATATCCTAGTTTCCAATACTTCTCTAAAAAACGATAACCCAATTCATCATCACCTTCATCATCTTTTACCAAAGCACAAGTTCCAATAAATGTTTTATCAGTTTTAGATTCAATAGCATAAATCCAAAAATCATTGTTTTCCAAACTATATTTTTGAATTAATTCAGGCAATTCCTTTTCATTTTCCTCTCTGGTCATTCCTTCGCCTCTTACAAACCGCATCACTTTTGGATTACTTTGCATTTCATGAAAAGGTTCTAAATCATTCATTTGCAATAATCTGACTATACATCTAGGAGTTTCAAAAACGATGTTTTTATTCATTTGAATTGATAGATTTGTCGTAATTTTGACCGCTTCTAAAGTACAAGAATGAACGCAGATAAAAAAGTAGCATTTTACACCTTAGGTTGTAAATTAAACTTCTCTGAAACTTCTACAATTGCTAGAAGTTTTGTGAATGAAGGTTTTTCGCGTGTAGAATTTGAAGAAGTTGCTGATATATATGTGATTAACACGTGCTCTGTTACTGACAATGCTGACAAGCGATTCAAAACTATTGTAAAATCTGCTTTAAAGAAAAATGAAGATGCTTTTCTAATTGCTGTTGGATGCTATGCGCAATTAAAACCAGAAGAATTGGCTGCTATTGATGGAGTTGATTTGGTTTTGGGTGCTACTGAAAAGTTTAATGTAACTAGCTACATAAACGATTTAGCAAAAAATGATGTTGGCGAAGTACATTCTTGTGAAATTTCTGATGCCGACTTTTATGTAGGTTCTTATTCGATTGGAGATAGAACTCGTGCTTTTTTGAAAGTTCAAGATGGTTGTGATTATAAATGTACGTATTGCACCATTCCGTTGGCTCGTGGAATTTCTAGAAGTGATACTTTAGAAAATGTGCTAAAAAACGCCAAAGAGATTTCTGAGAAAGGTATCAAAGAAATTGTATTGACGGGTGTAAATATTGGTGATTACGGAAAAGGTGAGTTTGGAAATAAAAAACACGAACATACTTTTCTAGAATTGGTTCAAGCCTTGGA
>JAOZLT010000310.1:0-1377 GCA_029934675.1 Candidatus Altimarinota bacterium
ATTGGAAGCAAAAGTAATAACAAGAACTTTATGAAGGAGCAGGCAGAGCAGTTAATGCAGAATCCGTTTAGAGTTGAAGGAAAATTATTCAATTGGTGTAGCATGGTTGATTTAGAAAGGATGCCAGGATATATCATTTTCGATGTACACCATAAATTAAAACCGTACCTGCTAGAGCTAAGAGAGAGGGGGAATTTTACACAATATAAGATTGTTAATGTCTTGAGCTTGAGAGGAGATTATAGCCCCAGGTTATACGAGTATTTTACGATGAAATTTAATCAATATATGAAGTACAACGAGAAGGCAACAAGCTACACTTTTGAGTTAAAAATAGAAGAGCTAAGGAGCTTCTTAGGAGTGCCAAATAGTTACCACTATGCCGATATAAAAAGAAGGATAATAGAGAAAGCTTTAACCGATTTTAAAAAGTATACAGATATAAAATTTGACTACAAAGAGCAAAAGATAGGAAGAAAAGTTGATAGATTAATTATAACAATAAGGCAGAACGACAAAGGCAGCAATGACTACCTAAAGAGCAAAAAAGCTTTTATAAGTTACCTCAGAAACAATTTTGTAAATGCAGATATATTAACAGCAAAAGATAAGATAACCGATAAGAAATTATTAATAAGTATAGATCAAGATGGAAAACTATATGACAAATATGGATTAGATTTTGATTCGGTCCGGAGCGCTGAAATGTGGGAAACTTTATACCAAATAGCAATTAAAAAGAAGCTGGAAATACTTAACATCAGTTAATATATAGCACGGTCTCTATGTAAAAAATACTACGTATTTTTTACATAGAGACCGTGTGGGGGCTTTTTGGGGAATTTTGGGTTCATGGAGAAATTTTTTTGGCTCACAAGCCCATTTTATGGGGGTTGGGGGCTTTTTGGGGGAGTGGTTGCGAATGGTGGTAAATGGGTGCGATGTGGGTTTTTTGTGGGTTTTTTGGATTTTTTGGGGGAGCTTGGGGGAGTTTTTAAATAAATGCAGAAAAGGCAGTTATAACAGCAGCATAACCTTTTTGGTTTTTTATTAGGTGCTGTTATGATTTATCTTTTATTCAAGAGCTTTTTACACTCTCTTTGTTCTATTTAGCAACACACTTTTTTTACTTACTAAATGCTGATTACAGAGCCTTATTAAATACAACACTTACTAAAATTACTCTTAGATGCTTCGATTCTACATCTTTAAATAAACGAATTATGTCTAATCTTTCAAAATGTATTTTTACCCGTTTTTTCTTCTCTTAGGAGCTATTATCTTAAACAACAAAAGGAGAATATTACAAAATGTTTACTGATACAAAAAAAGCTAAATATGCAAGGCTTATAGGGCTTTCTGCAGAAGAATTTACAA
>JAOZLT010000310.1:1387-2692 GCA_029934675.1 Candidatus Altimarinota bacterium
ATACAGAATTCACCCTACGACTCATTCATCACCTCAATAAAAACAATCTACCTACACAGAATCGATTAATACAGGGGTTCTTTATCTTAGAAAATATTGTGGAAAAAAGAGCAGATAAGGTTAAGGAATTTGACTATAGAGGAATAAGAAATATCTACATTAAAAAATATGCTGATGAGATCTTAAATCTAAGTAAAGAGGGGTTAGGGAGCCAACGAATCGCTAAACACTTGAGGGTTAATCATTCGGTTTCGGTCTCTCGTTCTACTATTCAAAAATTTGTTAATAAACAGAATACAGTAGGGGGGTAGGGGTGCTTTGGACACAATACTACAAATTTTTTAACAGGGTGGGTAATGGCAAATTTAAGAGGTAGTTCTTACGATAGGCAGATCAAGGATGCTTTTCATCGCGTGGAAGCATTTGGAGTCAGTAGGCATGGCAAAGTAGATCATCTTACACATTCAAATGCTGTGGCTGCTAAAAGAGAGATGTATTTAAGAGATTATAAAGATTATGCCGATTTTCAGGGCTTTGAAGAAAAATTAAATGTAACGATGAGCAATGAGAATATAAATAACTTTCTTGAGATTAGACTTGAGGGATTAGCTGCTAGTACTCAAGAAGATTATGCCAGGGGGTTTAGTAGTATGTTGCAGGGATTAGAGGAGAAGAATATAGCTATAGGAGCTAATAAAGAGGTTTTCAATACATTTGTACGAGATGTAAAAGAAAATGGGCCTGGTGCTGAACCTGCAACTAATAGAGCAATAGAAAATGTAGATAAAATCATTGATCAAATTTATCAAAAAAGTTATGAAAGTGGGGTAGTAGCAGATATTCGACTGGAATTAGGGGTTAGGGCTGCTGAAGCAATAGAATTAGCAAGTAATCCACATAAATATATTGATAATGGGCTTGTAGAGGGACTTATCGGTAAAGGGAATCATGAGTATGATCCAAAGTCGGTTAGTGAAGAGCTAATAGCAAAAATTGAAAAAGCAGAGGAGATACCATCATATCGGACTTATAGCAATCATTTACCTACAGATATCACATCTCATGATTTTAAATATACCTATGCAGAAAAAGAGTTCAATGAGCGTTTAGATAAGGGGATGGAGTATCATCAGGCTCTAAAAGAAGTAAGCAAAGAGTTAAATCATAGTCGTGAAGAAATGACTAAATATTATTTAAGTAGAGCATAGTTTGATTTTGAAATAGAAATATCTTAGTTGATAGCCGGTCGTAACGTTCGCTGCGCTCTCTTGACCTATTTTTTTTTCTTTCATGCTGAATATTTTT
>JAOZLT010000311.1 GCA_029934675.1 Candidatus Altimarinota bacterium
GCTATCGTCGAGTGTCTGTGCTGTAATTGTGACATTAAGTTCTGATGACATATTGAGATCATCTGCCAGATAGGTGAAATTGACATCTGATGCCGTAATTGCCCTATGGTGATCGCGCAGAGTGGCATTGACCTCGAAGTGATTGGGGATAAAAGTCAAAGTTTCTGTATCGGGGTCTATTTCACGATAGATGACATCTCTTCCTGACTCGT
This sequence comes from Candidatus Altimarinota bacterium, assembly GCA_029934675.1. Lineage (GTDB taxonomy): Bacteria > Patescibacteriota > Gracilibacteria > UM-FILTER-43-11 > UM-FILTER-43-11 > JAJDCE01. Next base: position 213 of record JAOZLT010000311.1, read on the forward strand.
GGCTATTGCTGTCAAAAGTAGCTACATCGTCAACAGTACTGTTATAATCCGTATCATCACTGTCGATATGAGAATAGTCATTATCCTTGACTTCCATTAAGGTAATATCAAGCAAACCAACTTCATCATAGGTCAGATTAACATCGGCACTACCATTTATGAAGTCTACAGCTGTCAAATCTAATGTGCCTGTTTTGCAGCTTGAATTACTCTCACTGTGATAAAGGGTTGGTGAGGTGGTGACTCCAATATTGACAGTTTCATTGTAGTCAGCTGTTTCCGCATCAGTTGCATCTAGAGCCTTGAGCGTGATTTGAAATTCATTTCCAGCTCTTATGGGTGCAGTAATAGCAGATATATCTATCTCAAATCTATAAGGCCGAACTGCAAACTCATCACTGCTATAATCAAGAAGTCGTATAGGATTATGTGCATGTGTTGTAGAGTTATTCTCTATAAAATCTGACAATATTTGAGGCTCACCACTACATGAACTTAAGTTATGAAGGCGCATTACTATTTTTCCTTCATCCTCGTCATAAGCACGGGTAGCACAAAATTCAAAACCTACCCAGACATCTTTGTTTGCACTGGAAACATTAAGCTGAACATAGTCACTAGCTAGATTTGAATATATCCAAGCTGTATCATTTGCATCAAATTTACCTCCGCCAGATCCTGCTATAGTTTCGATTGAAGCCTTGGAGTCATAGAGACCGAACTCTACAGTATCTCCTGTGACTGCTTTTGTTTCAGTGGCAGTACCGCTAGTATCGAGACTGGCGATAATGAGATCAAAGTCCTCAGCTGCTCTCTTGGTAGAGATATGTTTGTTGCTAACAGTTCTGAATGTATCCCAAGCATCAAAGAATCCTGTGTATTCTGACTCTGGATTGCTAGGCCAGGCGCTACACCGCTCAATAGCAACATGATACATACGATCAGTATGTGTATAGTCTGCGATAAAAAGCGCCTTGACTGTAGCTGGTGCACTGGTATTGTAATCTGTTAAGTTAAAGTCAACTGAGGTAGTGTCATACAGTAGATCGTACTGTTCGACTGCATAGGTGCCAACAGTGTAATGAATACCACGGTATGTATCACTACTGCTAAATTCTGTAAAATCACCAACATCCACCTCTATACCAGAGAGATGTGTCCCGGAAGTAGAGGTTCCGCCTGATTTTCTACTTGAACTAACATATCCAAAATTATAATCATAGACCTTGGTGATATTGAGATCATAAATTTCCACACCTCCTAGATTTTCAATTTCCGTTCCGACAGTAGTATCATCACCGGATGGTGAATCTTGCGGCCACCCAAAGCAAAGGATGCAATCACCGTAACCAAGATTGCCAGCACCATCAACTTGCCTAAAGTCACCATTGTTGCCAGAAATCACTAATCGTCCCTCCGAAGTCAAACCTCCTTCTAAATGAAAGTTACTTGAGTTTGGCGTAACAGTTGCAGTACCCTCTACATATATATAGGCATGAATGATCGGATTACTACCACCTCCCTGTGCATTATATGCAAAGTCTCCGCCAACATATATGAACAAATCAGAAGCCTGACCCGCATAATTGATACTGTTACTATTTGCAGGTAAGGTGAAATTGCCATCCACAAAAATACGAACTGGTCCACTACCGTCTAAGGCGAAATTTAATGATTTATTAGGTGCCCCTGTAATTGATTTAATATAATAGTCTCCTGCTCCAAATACTAGAGTGGCTGTGTCACTATTTCCAATATGTCCAATATACATATCCTCTGGAGCTTTAAATGTAGTAGTACCACTTAAACTTAGATTGTCACCATAGCTTTTGTCCAGCAAAGTTTCGCCATTGGTAAGTGTTTCATTATAATCTGGATATGTCCAGTCGTAGCCAAGTCTATTAGCAGGAGGATCTACACGCCCACAATCATTTTTGACAGTTGTGCCATCACATTTTTCTGTACAAGGCAAGAGTTCATTTTGGCTACCTGTTCCTGTGACATTTCCTTCAGGATAAGAAATTGTAGGAGTTCCGCAGACTTCAGTGTTTGCTGTAATACTAGAATCTTCCAAATCAAGATGATCATAAGTAGTGAGGACACTGGAAAACATGCCGCAAGAGTATTCATCGGTATCAGGAGGTGGAAAAGATTCAGCTACCAAAATACTCACAGTCGCATCGGTCGAATTACTATCACCATCACTGACTCTAAAGGTAAAACTGTCACTGCCAGCATAGTTGGTATTAGGAGCATAGGCAACATTTGGAGCTGTACCACTCAGTGTACCATTTGTAGGACTAAGGATAATATCAAATGCAAGAGTAGCACCTTCCGGGTCAAAGCCAGTAAGGGTAATATCGATACTCGTGTTGATATCCGTTCTGACACTTTGATCGTAGGCTGTTGGAGACTGGTTGCCAGTAGAAGCAGTGATCGTGACACTATCTGCCGCACTATCTACTGTACCATCA
>JAOZLT010000312.1 GCA_029934675.1 Candidatus Altimarinota bacterium
TCGAGCGCCTGCAGCGAGCGCTGGGCTACAGTTTCAGTGACCCCGCGCTATTACAACTTGCCCTGACGCACCGCAGCGCAGGCAGGACCAACAATGAACGATTGGAGTTCCTTGGCGACTCCATCGTTAATCACGTCATCGCCGAGGCCCTGTACCAAAAACTGTCATCCAGTCAGGAGGGAAGCCTGAGCCGTGTGCGTGCCTCACTGGTCTGCGGCGATACGCTGGCAGAGATCGGGCGGGAGCTTGAGCTGGGTGATTACCTGCGATTGGGTACCGGTGAGCGCAAAAGCGGTGGTCATCGGCGCGGTTCCATTCTCGCTGATACGGTTGAAGCCATTGCGGGCGCAATCCTTCTGGACTCGGATGTAGACACCTGCAGGCGTTGTTTACTCGCCTGGTTCGACAGCCGTTTGCGTGATCTTGACCAACAATCTGATGGCAAAGATGCCAAAACCCGGCTGCAGGAGCTATTGCAGGGCCGTGGCCAGGCACTGCCGGAATATCAGTTGCTGGGCGTGACCGGAGAGGACCATGCTCAGGTGTTTACGGTCAGCTGCACCGTGCAGTCGCAGTCGCTGGTCACCGAGGGCACAGGTAGCAGTCGCCGCAAGGCGGAACAACAGGCGGCTGCCGAGGCAGTGGAGCGTTTGAATCATGGCTGATGCGTCAAAACACTGCGGATACGTGGCGATTGTGGGAAGACCCAATGTGGGCAAGTCCACGCTGCTGAATCACCTTCTGGGGCAGAAGATCAGTATCACATCGCGCAAACCGCAAACTACCCGCCATCAGGTGCTGGGTATCAAGACCGAGGGTGATCATCAAATCATCTATGTGGACACACCCGGTCTGCACAAGGGGGCTGAGAAAGCCATCAACCGGGTGATGAATCGGGCCGCCAGCAGCGCGATTGATGATGTGGATTTGGTGGTGTTTGTGGTGGATCGCACTGCCTGGACCGAGGAAGACGAAATGGTGCTGCAGCGAGTGCAGCAGTCGAACCGCCCCGTGGTGCTGGTAGTCAATAAGGTGGATCTGCTGGCGGATAAAAATGCACTGCTGCCGCACCTGCAGAGCCTGTCCGAGAAGTCAGATTTTACGGCCGTCGTGCCACTGTCGGCCCTGCGCCAGCACAACACCGAAGAGCTTGAACGGGTGATTGTGTCTCATCTGCCCGAATCGATTCATTTCTTTCCTGAAGAACAGATTACCGATCGCAGCCAGCGTTTTCTTGCTGCTGAAATTGTGCGCGAGAAAATCATGCGCCAGCTCGGTGATGAATTGCCCTATGCGGTAGCGGTGGAGATTGAAGAGTTCGCCGGGGATGAAAAGGGTGTGCTGCATATCTCCGCGCTGATTCTGGTGGAGCGGGATGGACAGAAAAAGATCATCATCGGCGACAAGGGCAGTCGGCTTCGCAGCATCGGTACCGAAGCGCGCCGGGATATGGAGCGCCTGTTCGACAGCAAGGTCATGCTCCGCTTGTGGGTGAAGGTGAAATCCGGCTGGTCCGACGATGAGCGCGCTCTGCGTAGTCTTGGGTATGACGACCGTTAGGTAGTGCTCATGCGCATCAGCCTGCAACCTGCCTATCTGTTACATCGCAAGCCTTTTCGGGACAGCAGTCAGCTGCTCGAAGTGCTGACCGCAGAGCACGGCCGGATCAGCCTGGTGGCCAAAGGCGTGCGGCGTAAAGCGCGCGGCGGAAATACCTCGGCTCTTGTGCAACCTTTTTCACCGCTACTGGTGTCGTTCTCGGGCAGGGGAGAAATGAAAACCCTCACCCATGCCGAACTGGCGGGTGCACCGTGGATGCTCAGGGGTGAACGCCTCTTCAGTGGTCTATACCTGAACGAACTGATGATTCGCCTGCTGCAGCGCTACGATCCTCACCCCATGGTCTTCGCTCGCTATGGCGAGACGCTGGCGGCGCTGGCCTCCTCGGCGGCGGCCGAGCCGATATTGCGACGCTTTGAGATGCATCTGCTCGAGGAACTGGGTTATCGTCTCAGCCTCGAGGTTGAGGCGGATACCGGGGAAGCGCTGGATCCTAATGCCTGGTATAGGCTGGATCCTGATGCGGGGTTGGTTGCCTGTGCGGGCACGATACCAGAGATCCAGCGATACCAGGGTAGTGACCTGCTCGCTATCGCTAAAGATGACATCCAGGGTTCATCGGCCACAACAGCAAAGCGTCTGCTACGACAGGCTTTGGCAGTTCATCTAGGCGATGCGCCGCTGCGCAGTCGTAGCCTGTTCCGCCAATACGCCAATGCAGGTGATCGCCAAACCCCGACGCAAGATGAGTCTTCCCTGTGATTTCGGTGGGCACTGACATCCTGCGTGTTCAGCGCATTGAAGCGGTACTGGAGCGGCAGGGCGACAAGTTTGTGCAACGCATTCTCACACCCGACGAGATTAGAGAGTACGAGTGCAGCCGCTATCCCGCGCGCTTGCTGGCCAAGCGGTTCGCTGCTAAGGAGGCCGTTGCAAAGTGCCTGGGGACTGGCATTGGCCGAGGCGTCAGCTGGCAGGACATTGCGATAGTGCATGACGACTCCGGGGCGCCTGGGGTCCAGTTAAGTGGCGGTGCGAAGGTTGTCGCCGAAAAGCGGGGCGCGGGGTCAGTGGCGATCAGTCTTTCGGATGAGGATGAATATGTGGTTGCATTTGCGGTACTGTC
>JAOZLT010000313.1:0-1226 GCA_029934675.1 Candidatus Altimarinota bacterium
AATAATGGGGTGTTTAATGAGCAGGGATTTAGTGTGATTTCTAATATTACTTTACAGCGACATGGCGGTGCTAAACCTCAAAATATTAGTGCATTAAATAATAAATATCAGGATGTATATTTGCTTGATAGCTGTCCTCCAAGACTAAGAGGGATTAATAAAAACCTTCCTAAGAAGAGCTTTTTTGATTTGCTATGGAGGAAAAATTTCCTAAATGAAATTATAGGATTGCATCTTATATTGAGAGCAGAGAATGAAATAATTCCACAAAAACGTAGTCACCTTATCAATAAATATCTTCAGCGTAATCCTGATTTTAAAGCAGGATTAATTAAGAAATCTAAAGGCCGTATTGATGACGAAATTCAACCGCATCATCTTAAAGTGCTATGGACGCTAATCATTGAAAGCATACTTCATAGGATTATCGAAAAAATTTGGATCATACGCAGTGAAGATGAAGGCTGGACAAAGCAAAAACGATTTAAGCAATTGTCCGAAAAACAAAAACGATTGCTTGATCAGTTTTATATTACAGACCGTGTTGAAGCGAATGACTGGTTTATTGATTTCACGGGTAAATGTACAACCTGGATACTGAGTACCTACAAAAAAGAACTAGGCAATAAACAGCTACCTTTTGCAAAAGAGCATAAAACAAGGATTCAAAAAATAATTGCTAACAATAAAGAGGTTCTGTTATGAGCAAGTTGTTAATTATTCCAAATATTAAGATACAAAATGCCAATGCAATTTCAAGTCCTTACACCATTGGTTTTCCAGCCATGACGGCATGGCTGGGAGCTGTTCATGCATTGCAAAGGAAAATGGATACTATCGGTTATCAAGGAATCCAATTTGATCGAGTTGGTGTTATCAGCCATTTCTTTGAACTACAGACAAGTGATCTCGAGTTTGATAGAAAGATTAAAATAAATCGTAGGGCACCTACCAGCAAAAAGGAAACTGCCGACTTTGTAAATGGAAAGCCACCACCTTTAATTCCAGAAGGACGTTGTCATCTCACAATTTCGCTAGTTGTTGAATACAGCAATTTATCAGACAGAGTCGATGATAACAATTTTAGAAGAGATGTCTCAAATCAACTTCACTCAGGTCTGAAAATGGCGAGTGGTGACATTATCAAATTCGATCCTCCTGAGTTAGTGGTCATCCCTGAAATGGATTATGACGGTATGGCCATGAAAAAGCTCACTCAAAAACTA
>JAOZLT010000313.1:1236-2684 GCA_029934675.1 Candidatus Altimarinota bacterium
TGGGATTTAATGATTAAGTCAATGGAGCAAGGACAAGATGCAATAGACAGTATGCTGGACTATTTGAAAATTATTCATCAGTGTGAAAAAGATGAAGATACGGGGGAGATGAGATGGTTAGAACCAGCCCGAAAAATAAAAGGATGGATTGTTCCCATTGCGACAGGTTTTCATGGAATAACCGATTTAAAAGATAAAGTAGAAGGACAAAGAGACACAACAACTCAACATCGTTTTGCAGAAAGTGCGGTTACTTTAGGTGAATTTATTATGCCTTATCGTCTGGAAGAATTAGATGAACTCCTTTGGCAGTACCATATAGAAAACGATCTGTATCTCTGTACACAACAAATTCAAAACTATTCAGGAGAGTAATATGCCATATCCAAAAGTGCTTGCATTCGAAAAGAAAATTGTACCTTCAGATGCCTATATGTATGGGACAACATGGAAAGATAAAAAAAAATCCTCTCCTTTGCTTATGTCAGAAAAGACAGTTAGGGCAACAAAGTCTGCTAGAGGAGAAAAAAATCCTGAAGAAACCAATATTCAAACAGTAGATTATTGTTCCTTATCTTTAGAGCAAGATACATTAAGGCTTAGTTTTACTTTGAAATTTTTGTCTAAACTTGAAAAGCCATCGGCCTGTGATACGCCTTCTTTCAAGGATGCTTATGAGCAGTTAGTGGAAAATTATATAGAAAAACATGGCTTTAGGGAGCTGTCGAAGCGCTATGCTATAAATATTGCAAATGCTCGGTTCTTATGGCGTAATCGGGTTGGGGCGGAAAATATTAATGTTGAAGTAAAAGCCTTGAGTAGTGAGTCAGAACAAAAATGGTCATTTACCCAGGAAGATATGAATATTCGAGAGTTTAATTTTGAGAATGAAAAAATTAAAAAGCTTGCTGGAAAAATATCTGAAGCTTTCATGGGTGAGATAGATTTTTTACGATTGGAAATAAATGCCTTTGTTTTAATTGGTAATGCCCAGGATGTATATCCAAGTGAGGAATTTGTTCAGAATGCAGAAAAATCAAAAGAAGGAGGCAAAAGCAAGGTACTATATGTTGCTGATGGAATTGCGGCTATGCACTCCCAGAAAATAGGAAATGCACTACGAACTATTGATACATGGTATCCAAATTTTGATGAGAATAATTGTCCTATTGCAATAGAACCTTTTGGATCAGTAACTAATTTTCATATGGCTTACAGAAGGAAGTCTGGCGCAAATAGTAAGGATTTTTATACATTATTTGAACAGTATGCAAGTGATGGGAGTCTTGCTGAATCAGACGATGAGCATTTTGTTATGGCCGTTTTAATCCGTGGTGGTGTGTTTGGGAAGTAATGATGAAATATTATATAGAGATTACACTACTTCCTAGTCTTGAAATTCCGATCTATTTTTTATGGGAAAAACTCTATCAACAGATACATTTGGC
>JAOZLT010000314.1 GCA_029934675.1 Candidatus Altimarinota bacterium
AGTATCTAAATACTATCAAGAAAATAAATTTATGTCAAAAATTTCTAAACTAGTAAAAATTTCTAATAAATTCAAAAAAAATACAATTTAATTCACAAAAATCATGCCAAATATAGTTGATGTTACTTATGCACAAAGCGGAAAAAGCACCAGTACAAATGAGTTTGGAATGCGAGATATGCAAGAAAAAGCTTATCAAAAACGAGACGCTCAATATTTATTGCTGAAAGCCCCTCCTGCATCGGGAAAATCTCGTGCATTGATGTTTATCGCTCTAGACAAGTTACATAATCAAGGTATTAAAAGGGTTATTGTTGCAGTACCAGAAAAATCAATTGGAGGTTCTTTTGCAAAAACAGACCTCATGTCTCATGGATTTTTTACTAATTGGGAGCCAAATCCAAAATATAATCTATGCACTGCTGGTGGAGATAAAAGTAAAGTGCAAGCTTTTTTAAATTTCATGGCAAGTGATGAAGAAATTTTAATTTGTACTCATGCCACACTTCGTTTTGCTTTTGAGCAAATTGAAGAGGAAAAATTTAATGATACACTTTTGGCAATTGATGAATTCCATCACGTTTCAGCTGATAAAGAGACAAATAAGCTTGGTAATTTATTACATCTTATTACTCGTAAATCGACAGCACATATTGTAGCTATGACGGGATCTTATTTTCGTGGAGATTCAATTCCAGTACTTTTGCCAGAAGACGAAGCTAAATTCATAAAGGTAACATATAACTATTATGATCAGCTCAATGGATACACTTATTTAAAATCGCTCGGAATTGGATATCATTTTTATCAAGAGAGATACACAACAGCTATTAATGAAGTCTTAGATACAGACAAAAAAACTATTCTTCATATTCCAAATGTAAATGCAGGAGAATCCACAAAAGACAAATACAATGAGGTAGATACCATTTTAGATGGCATTGGAATCGTTCAATACCAAGATAAAGATACGGGTGTTATTTTTCTTAAGCGAAATATTGATGGGAAAATACTTAAAATAGCTAATTTAGTAGATGATGATTCCAAAAGCCGTGAAGTTATCGTAGAATATTTACGAAATATGACAGAAGTAGATGATATGGATTTAATTATCGCTCTCGGAATGGCTAAAGAGGGTTTTGATTGGCCATATTGTGAACACGCTCTAACAGTTGGATATCGTGGGTCTTTGACTGAAATTATTCAAATCATTGGTCGAGCAACTCGTGATAGTAGCAATAAAACACATTCTCAATTCACAAATCTTATTGCTAAGCCAGATGCTGTTGATGATGATGTAAAAATAGCAGTTAATAATATGCTCAAGGCAATTACCTCATCTCTTTTGATGGAACAAGTTTTAGCTCCAAATTTTAAGTTTAAAACAAAACTATCTGATGATGATAAACCGCTACCGGGTGAAATAAAGATAAGAGGATTCAAACAGCCAAGCTCTGTACGAGTAAAAGATATTTTGGAGTCTGATTTAAATGATCTTAAGGCTTCAATTTTACAAGATGATACAATAATTAAAGCATTGCCTGGGAATATTGATCCAGAAGTGATAAATAAAGTCATGATTCCTAAAATAATCCAAAAAAAATATCCTGATTTATCAGTAGAGGAATTAGAAGAGGTAAGACAATATGTTGTTGTAGATTCTGCTATAAAAAATGGAGAAATTAAAGAAATTGAAGATAAAAAATTTGTGAGAATGGCAGGAACCTTCGTAAATATTGATGATTTGAATATCGATTTGATTGATAGAATCAATCCGTTTCAAAAAGCCTTTGAAATTCTTTCTAAGTCAGTAACTGTTAGTACCCTTAAAACAATTAAGGACACAATTGAGCTAACTAGAATACAAATGACAGAAGATGAGGCAAAGGTTTTGTGGCCAAAAATTAAAACATTTGTAAAAACAAATAATGGTAAAAAACCTGATATTAACTCTATCGATCCATTGGAAAGAAGAATGGCAGAAGCTGTTATTTTTCTTCAAAATAGAAAGAGAGAAATGAACTCTAACAATTAAAATTATGACTATAAAACTGACACTTGAAGATATTTTTGCGGATGATGATTTGGGGCTATTGGATGTAAAAGCAAAAACTTCTAATGTTGTAAATGCAGATGATAGATTACTAGCTTCATTTGAAGAAATAAATAAATTTGTAAAAGCTAATAATAGGGAGCCAGAGGAAGGAGGTAATATCCAAGAACATAAATTAGCATCTCGTTTAAAATCAATTCGTGCCGATAAAAAGAAAACAGAATCTTTACTCAATGTGGATCAATATGATCTTTTAGCTTTTGTGAAGAAACCGATAGAATCAGTTAACGATATATTTGAAACAGACGATTTAGGTATTTTAAATGAAGATGCTGAGGATTTATTTGAATTAAAAAATATTCCTAAATTCAAAGAACGAGAAAGTGCTGATTATGTAGCGCGTAGAAAAACATGTAAAGATTTCGATAAATATGAAATTCTATTTAAAAAATGTCAGAATGATTTATCTTTAGGAAAAAGAAAACTTTTAAAGTTTAATGAAAAACATCTTCAAGAAGGTAGATTTTTTGTTTTAAACGGGATTTTAGTATTTTTAGAAAAAATCTTTGACAAAAAGAAAGATAAAAATGGGAAAGAAGATGGAAGAATCCATTGTATTTTTGAAAACC
>JAOZLT010000315.1 GCA_029934675.1 Candidatus Altimarinota bacterium
TCAGAACAAAGAATAATTGACCTTAAGAATGAGTTTTTTAAGTCATTCGAAATTTTAACCAAAATCTCTGAAGACTTGAAAAATGGGAGAATCCCTGATAATTACAAAGAGGTTGAACAAATTAACATTATTCGAGAAGAGTTCAATAATCTGATATATGAATTGAACTTTGATAATCCTGAAAAAATAACTACAATTCTAAACATTGAGGAGGAATACAAAAAAATTAAGGAAAAACAGAGTAAAGAGCTTTTTTCAAAAGTACTCAATGTATTGAATAGGTATAGAAAAATATACCATGTAAGGGAGGAAGATTTTGCGTTTTTTCGGGAATTGAATGACCTTTCTTCGACATATGAAAACCTGATCGAAGAGAATAATGAGCAAATTGATGATGAGTGGTTCTTAAAAATGAATGAAGACACACACTTATTCAATCATTTGAATAAAGCTGTAGAAATAAGGCAAGATAAAGAATATATAGGGAAGGCTTTGAATGATGTGTTAGATAGCCTTGAAGAGGAATGCAGACAAAATGATTTCGATTTTTTTAAATAATTGTCCGGTGAAATTAACCGTGGAAACATGACATTCAGAGAAGATAGTAACCCATTACCTCCAGATGGGGAATTAAAACAAGAAATAAAAAAGCCTCTTTCTATAGAAGGACAAGTGGCTGGTGAGTTGAAAAAGAGCTCCGACATTGAAGAGCCTGTTTCGGAACAAAAAGAAGAACAAATCACTGCCGAAAAAAAAAGTTCTGTTAAAAAGGCTAGTGAATCAGAAACAAAAGAGGAAGAAGACATAAAGGAAGTAGAAAAACAAATACCAGTTAAAGAAACTGGTATTGAAGAGCAAAAAGTTCCGATAAAAGAAAACCAGACTACTGACAACGAATCAAATAAAGACACAAACCTCTTGATTCCTGTTGAAAAAATTAAAGAGGGAACCATCACAAAAGAAGATGAAAACATCTTTGGACTTTTAGAACGAGATGAACCTGAATTGGCCTATCATCTTGCCCTGTCTTATGAGAATGAAGAAAAGAAACTGTTACTACCGTCATGGTTGCTTGAGAATTTGTTTCTGTCACTGACAATGCGGACAGCTACTGCTCCAATTGCACTAAGGATTATCTCAAACATGGAGAATTTTAAATCATTTTTTGAAGAGTCAGCAGAAGGGTTTTTTAAAAATCAACTGTTATTTGCATCGACATTACGCCCCAGTTTGCTAGCTTATTCCTCTGGTGCAGGTCATATATTGAATGAGATTTATTCCGGGACAAAGGGTGAATTTTTGGGAATAAAAAGAGTCATCATTGAATATATGAATAATACCGGTGGTATTCTCAACTTTGAAATGTTAAGCCAAATATCAGGTGAAACAGAATTAAAACAAAACAAAGAAAAATTTCACGAAAACATTAGGGAATGGCTAAGCAGGGCACAGTTGGCTAAATATAGAAATAAACCAGGCCATTTTTATTCTATCACATTCAATAATTGGGTAAAGAAAGGCTGCTGGATAATAAGAATTAGACAGCTTTCTTGAAGGAAGTCAGATTTCATTAATCCATAATTTATTGGATAACCTGGAAGAATCGGTCTGGAAAAAGAGATTTGATAAAGATTTAAAAGGAGCCATTGGAAGATCGCAATATAAGCACGGAAATACTGATGCAGATAAGTGGTTTAAGAGTCACATTGATAACTTAAAGGAATTGCTTAACGAAGGGTTGAATTATTATCCTCCCGAAGTCACAACCGCTTCTTATTATGGAGGGAAAGACAAATTAAAGGAATTTGTATATAAACTTCTTGAAGAAATTAAAGATGCAAAGAACAAATTGGAAGAAGTAAAGAACAAAAGTCTTTACAATGAAATATCATATCTGTACTTAACAAAAGCCTTTGATAACGTAGTTAATGTCCTGACTGCAAAAGAGCAAATTGGCCAGCCCCTTATTTTTAGTAAAATTGAAAATGCAGCATTATTAAAGCTTCGTTATTATGACAGTGAGTCTGATTGGTCACCGAAACAACATAATGAGCAGATTGCTATGGCCATATTACAATATGCAGCAAACTCAAAAGAATCACTAAATAATATTGCAAAGAAACATCTCGAATCCGGTAACTTTGAAGCATTTAATCGTTTAAAAGTTGTTTTTGAAATCGACGAGAATATTTCGATTGATGTAGCAGATATAAGGGTTTTTGAAGATAAAATCAGATTTGATATCCGGAAAGTCAGCAATGAAATAGAACACGGCTCAGCTTTTGGTTACATTCTGGATACACATAGATCTGATTTAATAGCATCTGTTAAAGAAATTGCAGATAACAACACAAGCAACTTTGATGGGGTAAATTATCCATTAAGACAAGTTCAACTTAATGTCCTTTCTTTACGGATAGAGGAAAATAAAAAGAGATTCATTTCAGAATCTAAAAAATCATTTCCAAAAAACCTAAGTCCAGATCAAAACGAGATATTATTAGACTATTTAAGCAAAGGCAATATTGTGGCATTCTATGAAGCTCTGGAAAGAATAAAGAAAGATCAACCCATTCTAACACAAGAAAAATCTAAGATATTAAAGAATTTCTTTCAGAATTTTCTGGGCCGTGATAATGATAAAGGGCAGGGATTGGGACTTCTTGCGTACAAAGGAC
>JAOZLT010000316.1 GCA_029934675.1 Candidatus Altimarinota bacterium
TCAAGGCTGACATCTTACGTCTCAGGTCTCAAGTGTTTAATTCATAATTCATAATTTCTAATTCATAATTAAATTCATAATTAACATATTAATTCCCTCATAATGTTTAAAAATTCGAATTTCAAAATCTTTTGGAAATTGGAAATTCTGAATTGGAAATTTATAATAGTAGTGTTTTTACTGCCAATAGCATGATAACTACAGAAAATATTATACGGAGGTATTTGCTACGAGTTTTTAGAACAAGGTTAGCGCCAAGAAACGCACCACATACCCGACCGGCAAATAGGGGAATGGCCAGAAGCGGATCAATATATCCTTGAGTCCATAACAGGATTGCGGCAGGTAAGACACCAATTAGAACAATTAGTTGGCGATTTTCGATTGCACGTTTGAATTTAAGACCAAATAGATACATCAGAACAAATATAAGCATAGTGCCTGCTGATGCAGTAATTACCATAGCATATATACCTAGAAAAAAAGCTAGAAATAATCCTAATATTTTCTTTTCATTTCGTATATTTGCCAGTGGTTGTTTTTCTGGATTTTTTACTAAAGTTAAAAATGCAAAAAATATAATCATACTAGACACAATCTTTTTAATAATCTCACCATCTATTTGTATCAATACAAAAACGCCGATTAGTGTACCAGCCAAAAAAGCGGGAGCTACCCACATGATAATATCTTTATAAACCTTATTATTTTTTAAAAATATCCAACTACCAGTAGCCATTTGACCTGTTGAACCAAGTTGGTTTGTAGCTATTGCGACTTTTGGATCAACGCCTAGTAAAAATAGAGTTGTAAGTGTTAAAAAACTTCCGCCACCAAATATTAGACCATACATGCCTGCAAATACCGTTACCAGAAAGATGATGATGTATTCTTGGATTTCCATGACTTATATTTTACCTGACTTGTTACTAATTACAAAATTAGAAGATTACAAAACGCCTCTTCGAGGCTATTAGAAAATTACAAACGTTCGCTATGCTCACTATTACAAAATTAGAAGATTAAAAAGATTATAAAATTAGAAAATTATAAGATTATTTGCTATTTTAATCTTGTAATAAGCGTTTCTAATCTTCTAATAGCGTAAGCATTTGTAATTTTGTAATAATGAACGAGCGCAAGAGAGAGAATGTTTGTAATCTTGTAATAGCGTAAGCGTTTATAATCTTCTAATAGCGAAGCGTTTGTAATTTTGTAATAATGAACGAGCGTAAGCAAGAGAATGTTTGTAATCTTCTAATCAAAAAACTATGCGAAAAATACCGGCAACAATGGCTACGCAACATCCTGATAACGCACAACCTGCTTATTGGAATGGGAAAAAATTCATTAATACATTTGATGAAGTTGAAGAGTGTTATAGGATGTTTTCTGAGCTTAATTGCACAGAATATATGTGGGATTGGGAAGGAAAATTTGTGGATGAAGCAGTGGTTGAAAAGTTATACCAAAAATACCACTCATTCTTTCAGAAACAAAAATTAGGTAAGGATGTATTTCTGACTTTTCGTATCCCGAATACGGATGAAGAAAGTGGTTTTAGATTAGCCAGAGCATATATGGCAATTCTGACTGCGGACGATTTAGCTCATGAAATTGAAATGCATACACCTCCTATTTTTGAAGCAATACTGCCGATGACAGCAAATGCAAAACAACTTTTGAGAGTAAAAAAGACTTTTCATCAAGTAGAAGAATTTAAGAAAAAAGTCTTTAATACTAAACGTAAAGGTAAACATGAGTTTAATGTTATACCGCTTATCGAAGGTGTCGAACATTTGTGTAATGCAGATAAAATATTAAGTGATTATATAGAGGGATGTAAGGTGGAATTTGGTAAAAAACCAGATTACATGAGACCTTTTATAGCACGTTCTGATCCTGCTATGAATGCAGGTATTATTCCTGCCGTACTCTCGTGCAAAATCGCTCTTCAAAATTTTTATGAAGTAGGCGATAAATACAAAGTTCCAATGTATCCGATTATCGGACCTGGTTGTTTGCCATTTAGAGGCGGTGTGAATCCGGAGACTATTAAAGAAACGATTGATGAATATAGCGGTATTCGGACAATTACAATTCAATCTGCTTTCCGTTATGATTATCCGCTTCCTGAAGTTAAGAAAGCAATTAAATATATTGAAGATACTTTGCCAAAACTAACGTTTACACCACTTTCCAAAAAAGAAATCCAAGATATTTATAAGGTAAATGAAGTGTTTGGCGGTTACTATAAACGAACAGTAGAGGAGGCTGCTGGAGTTATCAATAAGATCGCATCACAAGTTCCTAGCAGAAGAGAAAGAATGTTACATATTGGATTGTTGGGATATTCGCGCGGAATCGGCAAAGTGAGCTTACCGAGAGCAATTAAATTTACCGGTTCGCTATATTCAATTGGTGTACCGCCGGAGTTTATTGGTATGGGTCGTGGACTTAGGTATGCTATGAAAAATGGAATGTTAAAAACTATTGAAAAACATTATATCAATTTACGTGCGGATTTTATCCATGCCGGTAAATATCTAAACAAAGAAAATCTGAATGAATTAGCCAAAAAGCATCCTGTTTTTAAAGACATTAAAACCGATGTTCAGGAAGTGGAAAATTATTTAAAAATAGAACTTGGACCGATTAAGACTAAGCATTTTATCC
>JAOZLT010000317.1 GCA_029934675.1 Candidatus Altimarinota bacterium
CTTATCCTTTTTAACTCCGGCTTGATTAGCGTATTTATTCCAGGATTTCACTACTATGTTGATTTCATCGATAATCTTCTGTCCCTTTTTTATGTTATTTTCCCTGGCGATGGTCATTAAATCATCATTATTGATATTTAATCTTTTTCCGTTCACACTTAGAGTTTGTTTGCTTACCCAGTGATTGTCTGGGGCATAGGAAAAGCACAAATCATAAGCTGGTGCTAATCGCCATTCTTCATTCTTTCTCAGGATGAAAGAGAAGTTCTTTGTGTGGTCATCGTAATTGGTGCTCAATACATTAAATACCATTCTTCGGAACATCTGCTCAGCTTCGGGGTAGGTGAGTTTGAGTCGGCGCATGGTTTGAAACACCTGTTCGTAGCTATACCCGTACATGTCATTAAAATCGTAGTGTTGTAGGCCACACAGTGATTGAATGTGATGTTTAATGTTGTTATCCCGGTCAAACCTTTTTGTCATAAAATGGGCTCTGCCGTTTTCTTCAAGCAATTGACTGTCGCTTATTTCGATACCACAATCTTTAGCCATTAAATAGTAGGCATATTCAATGCGTCCCCAGCCGGAACTCTCGCCATATTGCTCACCACTAACACCATCCAGTTTAATTAGCCAATGCTCAAAACCCTTGGGTACATTTCCTTGACCGGATCTCACCTCTTTTGTTTTTTGATTAAAGGCGATAATTGCTTTTGGTCGTGCCCCACCTGCTGAGGTTCCGATTTTCAGGATATCCAACATGGCTTTTTCATCATCCTTGCTCAAATTGGTGACAAATGATTCTCGTTCGTTCAGCATTTTTTTTGCAAGATCAACCAGACTGTCGAGTTCCACAGAAATGCTTCGTATTCCTGATTTGATCTGAGCTGGTTCGAACTCCAGTGCACCTATTCCTCTCGAACCAATGAAACATAATTTCTCTACCGGGTTCATGCTATTTTCAGACCTACCTTGTTGTGCCAGCCAAGTATTGATTAGCTTATTTCCGTATTTGTCGGGCAAGGCATCAGAGAGCAATCCGGGCAGACCCTTAAATGTGTCCTCAGTTTCATCTCTGCCTTTGCGTAATTCCGGGAAACTGTATATTCGAGAGCCTCCGGAAGCTGGCATTTTTATTGGTGATAAATCCCAGCCTTTTTGAATGAAATTCGGGTCGTACTGAAAATAGGCTAATTTCTGTTCTTCATCCCAACGGACTGCACCTGCTAATTCACCCCATATCATTACTTCTGCTGCATCTACCATCCCAGTCTCTCTTTATTTTCAGTATTCCCTTTCCTCGGTGAAGCCTGTTTTCTTTGCTTCTTCTTAAGCTTAGCGTATTCTAAGGGACTAATTTCCTCTTTCACTTTAAAAGCATCCATGACGTGAAGTAAATCGAGTGCTCTCAATACCTGAATCAAACTATCTATCCTGATTTTCTCTCCCCGTTCCAGCAAACTCAGAGTTGATCGGCTGATACCAGCTGCATCTGCCACTATGCTTTGTGACTTGTTTTGATTAAGGCGATTCCATTGTATGTAATCCCCAATGGTTTCCATTAGGGCTTTGTCGGACATTACGCTCCATTCCATGTATGACATATCATTCAAGTTAATAGTTGTTTGGGTAATTTGAATTATATCTCACTCAAATGTACGAAATATTTAGTGGAATTCAAAGGTTGATTGTTTGATTAATCAATATTCTAATATTTCCCCAGTGCTTTCGAGTATATCCCCTTTACCGCTTCCCGGAGTTCCGGTGGTTGAATAACCTCCACGCTGTCGCCGTAGGATAGTATTTCCATTATGAAATCGAGGGAGATGAAGAGTTTTAATTTTATCAGGATGCCTTTATTATTTTCTTCGATGATTTCCTGGGTATCGTGGAGGGGTAGGGATTTGATGTATTTTGCCTGAACCCGGTTGAAAGATAAGATTATGTCATCGGGGGCTGTGTTGTTCGGACCAACTATACCAAAGCAATATTGAAAATGCTTATTGGGATCGAATTCTTTTTCCATCAGGAAGCTAATTTTTGATATTTCAAGCTCTGATAGTCGATCCAGGCCGAAGGTTTTGATTGTATCATCTTTGAGATCTTTGGCAATCAGGTACCATCTTTGCTTGAATTCTTTGAGAGCGAGGGGCTCGACTGTGCGATCTGTTAATTCGCCATTCCAGAATTTATCATATATGAAGTGTATTTGAACTTTTTTCTGGATGGCATGGAGGAGTCCGTACAAGTGCTGTGTGCCCTGGGGCTTTCGTTTCTCAAAATGGATATGATTTGATAAGCGCTCGCTGATGTTGAGGGCATTGAAAGTATCGAAGGCCTCAAGTATTCTTGCAGTTACTTCCGGCTGCTCGTCTCTTTCTATGCGATATGCTTTGAGATATCTATCGTACTTAATCTCAATATCATATAGGGCTAGGATATCTTGTATGTCGCGTTGAAAAGTTCGGATTTCAATACTGAAATTGTATCCCTGGATTTCGGATTCTAACTTCAGGTATTCCGATATCTGCTTAAAACTGGCAGGATGCTGTTTGAGCTTTTTGATGATGAGGTTGTACCTCGATAATGATTCTCTTTTAGACATATCTCTGTTGTTTTGGAACAAAGATAGGGATTGAGAACGACAAGT
>JAOZLT010000318.1:0-1533 GCA_029934675.1 Candidatus Altimarinota bacterium
GGATATCCACTCAATATGCGCTATGCTGGACCTCGTGAAGGTTTGCTACACGGTGTCTTCCGCCAGAACTTTGGTTGTACTCACATGATTATTGGTCGTGATTACACTGGTGTTGGTGATTACTGGCGCTGCCTCGGGTCTGTTTTTTTATTCAAGGAGATAAAATGGAGCACAAAATCTGGGTTTGTCCAAAATGCGATAACAATAGTTATGAGACAGGTCAGTTTGCCGCAACAGGCGGTGGGCTGAGCAAAATATTTGATGTTCAGAATAAAAAATTTTCAACAGTTACCTGCACAAAATGCAAGTTTACAGAAATTTACCAGGCTGAGACCAGCACTCTTGGGAATATTTTTGATCTGTTTACAAACTAGAGTTTGACAATAAAACTGTAAGATAAAACAAAATAGATTACTCTTTAAGCTGTCTTGTAATCAAACCCCAAACAGGCGATTGCTATGAAGCTGAAGAATTCAAAAACATTACTATTTGCTTTGACATCTATTGTCGGGGTTGTCTTTGTCGTTTTGATATTCCGCAATTATTTGCTTGATATTTCAACAACAAACAGAACTCCCATAACTGAAATTATTCAAAAAGATAGCGCACCTACAGTCAGATTTGGTGTTGTGTCCCGATACGCACCGCGCAGGTTGTTTCAAGGCTATCAGCCGATGATGGATTATCTATCGGAAAAAACAGGTTACAACTTTGAATTGAAAATCAGCAACAGCTATGATGAAACAGTAAGACAGCTGGTTGATGGCGAGGTTGAATTTGCATCCCTTGGAAACTACACATATATCATTTCTCATTCTGCCTTTGGTGTGCAGTGCATTGCTGCACCTTTGAATATTAACGGGGAGCCAAGCTTCCATTCGGCAATTGTGGTCAGGGATGATAGTCAGATAAAAACGATGAATGATATTGCAGGTAAAGATATTGCATTTGCCAGTGAACTTTCGATGAGCTATTGGATGTCGCAATATTTATTACAAAATGCCGGAGTTTTAACCCTTGGAAAAACTGCACACTTTGACCATCACGAGGAAGTAGTGCAAAGAGTTTTGCGCGGCGAATTTGATATCGGTTCCGTTAAAGATGTTGTTGCTGAGTCTTACCTTGATCAAGGGTTGCGCATTATAGAACTGTCTCCAAAAATCCCGGCAGTTCCGATAGCTGTAGCTAAATTAGCCAATCATGAACTTGTCGATCTGGTTGTAAATGCTCTGCTTGAAATATCACCCGATTCAACCATGGGCTGGGATAAGGAATTTTCACACGGTTTTGCTAAAGTAGACGATTCAGATTATGACTCCATGCGCGAAATTCTCAATGCTCTAGGGCACAACCCAGCATCGTGGAGTGAGGTCACAGAATGAGTCACTGGAGTATGCGCATTAAGCTGGCTGTTGCTATCGGGTTGTTTCTGGTTTTTTTACAAGGGTTGACCTCGCTTCTGATTCTTAAACATGAACGTGCTTTTTTAATTGATCTGCACAGCGATTCCGCTTTGGCATCGACCCGCAGTTA
>JAOZLT010000318.1:1543-2644 GCA_029934675.1 Candidatus Altimarinota bacterium
GCATCGGGAGTATTACTGACCGAAGCAATTAATAATTTTATGCAATCGTCATCAGATGTCAGATATGTTGCAGTGCTGAATACCAACAATCAGGTGCAGGCCCACAATGATATGTCTCTTTTTGGAATCAGTTATGAGGCTGTAAATATTAATGGTGTCAGAATATTCAAAGACAAGAGCTGGATTATTGAAGCATCGGTACCGCTGAAAATTTCCACTAGAAGCTGGGGTACTCTACTGGTTGGATTTTCTGCAGATAATATTTACACTGAAATCTCAAAACTGTTTAACTACCTTGGATTTATGACAATAGTTCTGATAATACTAATGGTTTTTGCTGTGACTATGATCAGCAGACATTTTACAAAGCAACTCAATACCATTGTATCGACAGTGGATTCGTTGAATCTCGAAAGTCTGGAAAAAGTCCATCTCCCTGAATGCGATGGGGAGGCGGGAATTTTGGCTGACAGATTTACTGCTTTACAACAAAGGTTGATTCGGTCTCTAACAACAACCAAGTCAGCTGAAAGGGAAGTAAGACACGCAGAAAAACTGGCATCGGTAGGCAGGCTGGCTGCTGGAGTAGCTCATGAGATTAATAATCCACTAACCGGCATGCAGCAATGTGTAGAAACAATTCGCGCAAATCCCGAAGACACTGAAACAGCCCATCGATATTTTGAATTGATAGCAGAAGGTCTTGACCGAATTGAAATTATTGTAAAAAGGCTTCTTGAGTTTTCCCGTAAAAGAGCTCGTGGTGAAGCGGAAGTTGATTTGCGAAAATGTGTCAGCAAAGTTCAAGAGTTGCTTGAATATAAGTTCAGGAATAATAATGTGATTGTTGAAGAAACTGGTAACTGTCCAACGATTGTAACAGGCGACGGGCAATTGCTTGAAGAAGTCTGTATGAACCTGATGATTAACGCTTGTGATGCAATGCCAGACGGAGGCAAGCTGGTCATAAGCTATGAGCAAAAAGATAATTTGTTTCTGGTTCATTTTTCAGATAATGGCCAAGGTGTTGATATGAAAAATAAAGAGATGATTTTCGAACCGTTTTTTACAACCAAAGAAGTTGGTCAGGGCACGGGATTA
>JAOZLT010000051.1 GCA_029934675.1 Candidatus Altimarinota bacterium
GCAGAATTCAGTATAACAAAATGTAAAAATGAAAAATCTAAAATGCTAAATTGAATGCGAAATCAGAAATGCGAATTGCGAAATCCAAACTAATCCTTTTTAAGGATTGCTTGGAAGGCTTCCTGCGGTAAACTCACTCCTCCCATCTGTTTCCTCCGCTTCTTGCCGGCTTTCTGTTTTTTTAATAGTTTGTTTTTACGTGTAACATCTCCTCCATACAATTTAGCCGTTACATCCTTTCGTAATGCCGATAGTGTTTCTCGTGCAATTATTTTACCACCAATGGCTGCCTGAATTTTTACCTGAAATTGGTGGCGGGGGATAATCTCCTTCAGCTTCTTACATAGTCGGTTACCTAAAGTCTGAGCCTCAGACCTATGACACATGGCGCTCAGCCCATCGATTACTTCATCAGCTACATATATATCAAGTTTTATTAAATCTTCCACTCTATAATTCAAAAAATCATAATTCATAGATGCGTATCCACTACTTACATTTTTCAAATTATCATAAAAATCTAAAATCACTGTAGCAAGTGGCATTTCAAAAAGCAGAAGTACACGTTCTTCATCTATATAGGTAAGATTTAAATATGTACCACGTCGCTGTTGAACGATTTTCATAATATTTCCAACACTGTCCTTAGGGCATACAATTTCCATCTTTACCCACGGCTCAGCAATGGAATCAACATGGCTTCTATCCACTAGGGCGGCTGGCGAAGAAATTGTTTCCTCCTTGCCGTCATTTGTTTTAACAATATAAGAAACAGATGGAGCAGTTACTATCAAATCCAAATCATATTCCCGCTCCAATCTCTCCCTTACAATATCCATATGCAGAAGTCCCAGAAAGCCACATTGGAATCCGGATCCAAGCGCAGGGGACTGGTCGGGTTCGTAAGTAAGAGCCGCATCATTTAGGGTAAGTTTCTCAAGTGAATCTCTAAGTTGAGGAAAATCATCTCCATCAATACAATAAATCCCCGCATACACCATCGGCACTACAGTTTTGTATCCTGGTAGCGGTTTAGGCTCACTCGCACTTGAGACTCGCACTTGAGACTTGTAAATCGTATCTCCCACTCTTGCTTCACCCACACTCTTCAATCCAGTCACAACATACCCAACTTCACCCGAAAGAAGCTCTTTTTGCGATTCGTATTGTGGTCGAAAGTAACCAATATCAGTTACTTCAATATCAGTTTTAGCATTCAAAAAACGTAAGCTGTCACCTTTTTTAAAAGTCCCGCTTACCATACGTACATACGCCACAACTCCTCTATATGTATCGTAAACAGAATCAAAAACCAAAGCCTTAGCCTCATTATCATCGGTTATTTTAAGCTGTTTGCGCATGCCGGATTCATCTGGGGATGGGACTCTTTTAATAATAGCTTCCAATAATTCTTCTACATTCTCACCGGTTTTTGCAGAAACTTCAATTACCTCCTCTTTGGGGATTGCTAGTGCATTTTCAATCTCAATTTTTATTCTTTCCGGATCGGCCGCAGGCATATCGATTTTGTTGATAACCGGGATAATTTTCAAATCAAATTCCATCGCCATATATAGGTTAGCCAAAGTTTGCGCCTCAATTCCCTGAGTAGCATCAATAACCAAAATCGCACCCTCGCAAGCAGCAATACTCCTACTTACTTCATACGTAAAATCCACATGCCCTGGTGTGTCGATGAGATTAAGGATATACCCATTCCAATCCATTCGTACAGGTTGGAGTTTTATGGTAATCCCACGTTCCTGCTCCAATTCCATCGTATCCAGCATCTGTCCATGTTTCATGTCTCGTTTAGCAACAGTTCCAGTAGTTTCCAAAAACCTATCCGCTAAAGTGGATTTTCCGTGGTCAATATGAGCGATGATGCAGAAGTTGCGGATGTTTTTCATGGGCAGAAAGAGTTTATCGGAAAACCCCCTGATATTCAATACAAGGTCTTGACTTTATTGGTGTAATAAGTTACACTAATTGATGTAAATATTTACACTATCATGATAAGTTTTCGTTCAAAAATTGTTCAGGCTTTATTCAGCTACTTATTTCTTCACAATAAACAAGAGTTGTATGTTAACCAGATGGCACGACTATTTGATGTTGATCGTGGTAATTTAGTGAGAAAGCTTCATGAGCTTGAAAAAGAAGGCTTTCTTAAATCCAGACGACATGCAAATCTCAAATATTATTCACTGAATTCAGATTATCCGCTTTTGAATGAATATAAAAAAATTATTTTAAAAACTGTCGGCATCGAACATGAATTAAAAGAGATTTTTTCAAGAATTAAAGGCGTAAAGCATCTTTATATTTATGGCTCTTATGCTCAGGATCGCATGGATGCTTATAGTGATATAGATTTACTGATTGTTGGAAAATGTCCTCATTTATTGATTGAAGAAATTGTTTCAAGGCTTCAAAGAAAAATTCATCGAGAAATCAATGTTATTGATTTTGATGAGAAAGAATTCCAAAATAGAAAAGAAGAAAGTGATCCGTTTATTACTGATATATTAGACAGGCCAAATATCAAAATTATTTAAAATGACTTTTACTTCAGAACATTTTCAAAAAAGGAAATTTACTAAAGAGCAAATCAATGCTTACTTTAAAAACGCAGAACGAGATTTAAAAATTGCAGGTTCTAATAATACAAGTGAGGTTATTTTTACTTTTACATATCAAGCTTTTTTGAAACTCGGTATTACTCTAATAGCTTACAAAGGATATAAGATTAAAAGTAAACAGGGGTATCATGTTCGTACTATTCAGGAGTTTTCCGATATATTATCTGATGAGAGTGTTGGTATTTATGGCGAGGCAATGAGACGTAAACGTAATATTGATCTTTACGCTGGCGGAACACTGGTTACAAATAAAGAAGCCAGGGAATACTTTAAATTTACAAAATCTATACTGGAAAAAGTAAAACAAATAACATCTTAAACAAAATGCTAAAGTCTAAAAAAACAGAATTCTTTTATCAAATTTCAGCCAAAGAAGCGGTTGAGATTCTTAAAACTGACGCAAAAGTCGGACTAACCCAAGTTGATGCTGAGAAGCGTTTGCATGAGTATGGCCCTAATAAATTGAAAGAAGGGAAGAAACGTTTGATGATATTTCGGTTTCTAGATCAATTCAAAGATTTGATGATAATTGTTTTAATAATCGCATCATTTTTAGCATATTATCTTGGTGATTTTAGGGGAGGGACAATACTTATTATAATAGTAACGGCTAATGCGATAATCGGTTTTTATCAGGAATTTAAAGCAGAAAAAATTCTAGAATCTCTCAAAAAAATAATACAAGCCAAAGCAATTGTAATTAGAGATGGGCAAAAAAGAGAAATTAGTCAGGAAAAACTAGTACCGGGAGACCTCATATATATGGAAGAAGGAAGTGCAATTCCTGCTGATATCAGGCTTACCGAAACAACAAATTTTAGTACCAACGATTTTATTCTTACTGGTGAATCGGTACCTCAAGAAAAGTTCGCTGAACTTATAATAGATAAAGAAACTACTCTTACCGATCAAGACAACCTAGTTTTTCTCGGCATTACAGTTGCAAAGGGTAATGCGTACGGTATTGTTTATGGAACAGGAATGGAAACAGCCATAGGTCGTATCGCTAAAACAAGTGAGTCTATTAAACGCGATATCTCACCGCTTCAACGAGAGATGAATATCCTGGCAAAAGCTCTTACAAAAATAGCAGGAGTAATTGCATTAGGTCTTTTTATTATCAACTTTCTATTCAGTATTGGAGATGGTGATGGATTAAAATTAACACTTCAGCTTAGTGTTTTATTTGCAATCGGCGTTGCAGCCGCATGTGTTCCGCAAGGTTTGCCGGCACAAGTTTCAGTCGCACTTAGTTTAGGAGTTGGTCGTATGGCTAAACGTAAGGCTGTTGTTCGTAAGCTCTCAGCTGTTGAGACATTGGGCTCAACAATGGTTATATGTTCAGATAAAACAGGTACTCTCACAAAAAACGAAATGACTATCACTCATTGCTTTGTAAACGGACGTGAGCTTGAAGTTTCTGGTAACGGGTATATGCCAAAAGGTTCGATTTTAGAAGGCGGTAAAAAAATGTCGAAATCTGAATTAAATAAAATAAAACAGTTTTTTGAAGATGGATTTTTAGCATCAAATGGTCGTGTTAATCCGCCTGACCGTAATCATAAAGGTTGGTATGCAATTGGAGACCCTACAGAGGCTGCATTTACTCCATTGGCATTAAAAGCAGGGCTAAAACTAGAAGATTTAGACAAACGTTTTCCATTATTCCGTGAATTTCCATTCGATAGTGACCGCAAACGTATGACTATAATTCGAAAACATAAGGGTAAATATATCGGTTATATGAAAGGAGGTTTAGAAAGTATTATTGAAGTATGTACTCATATAAATAACGGAGGAACAGTAGTTGAGTTTACAGATAAAGAGAAGAAAAAGATTTTAAAAAAAGGTGAAAAGTTCGCAAGTCAGGCACTTCGAGTTATTGCTTTGGCTTACAGAGACTTTAAAACCCCGAAAGCGACATTGTCCAATGTCGCTTTCGGGGTTCTCGAACAGAAATTCATATTCTCCGGTTTTGTAACAATGCTCGACCCTCCTAGAATTGGCGTAAAGGAAGCTATAAAAACCACCTACGATGCCCACATTCGTATAATGATGATAACGGGGGATAATGCTGTAACAGCAAAAGCAATTGCCGAGCGCATAGGCATGAAGGGGTGTGGTACTCAAAAAACTGGAAGCGACAATGGTAACTGTCGGTTGGAGGTATATTCAGGCGACCAAATCAAGAACTTTTCAGACAAAAAACTCAGCAATATTTTAAAATCTCGTTCAGTTGTATTTTCACGCGTATCGCCACAAGATAAATTTCGTATAGTCACATTGCTCAAAAAAATGGGCAATATAGTAGCGGTTACTGGTGATGGGGTAAATGATACATTAAGCTTGAAAAAATCCGATATCGGTGTTGCTATGGGAAAGATGGGCTCTGAAGTAGCTAAAGAAGCATCTGAAATCGTTTTACTGGATGATAATTTTCGTACGCTAACCTCTGCTATAAAAGAAGGAAGAACAATTTTTAAGAATTTGAAAAAAACCATAATGTCATCCATAACATCAAATAATGGAGAACTGGCATGTGTATTACTCGGTTTTATTGGTGTAGCGCTCGGATTACCTATTCCAATTACCGCAGTCCAAATATTAGCAATAGATTTAGTAGGGGAAATGCTCCCCTTAACTGCGCTCACTTTTGATCCACCTGAAAAGCATATACTCAAAGAACCACCGCGTGATTTAAATGAGCATATTATTAATAAAAAAAGCCTTCTAAACCTCATTTTTTACGGTTTCTGGATGGGGGCTAGTGGTTATTTTTCATTTGTGATGGTGTATTATGTTGGTGGTGCATCAGTTGAAACAGGAAGAGCTGCGGCATACTGCGGAATTATTTTGTGTCAGTATATAAATATTTTATCGCGCAGAACTGAAGAAACAATATTTACCAGTTATTTGTTTACCAACAAACAGCTATGGGGCTCATTTCTAATATCCATAATAGCTGTAATGATATTGATTTATCCACCATCAGTTTCAATTTGGTTCGGTTTTGAACCACTCACATTAACTCAGTGGATGTACCCAATAATCGGCGCTTTGGTATTCCTATTCTGGCAAGAGGGAAGGAAAATGGTTTTAAGAATCAGGTAAATAAATGTCTGACCACTGATTTATTGGATTATACAGATTTACCTAGATGGATTAAATTGATTCATTTAAATCCTATAATCCAGTAAATTAAATGGTTCAGACAAGTGTGCAATGATGGGCTATCCAATTTTAGACTTTTGACTATTTGAACTTTTTTGTAATTTAGAATTTGTATATTGGAATTTCCTTCGATTTTCAAGTTTCGAGTTTCGAGTTTTTGTAGTATCGTTATATCGAAAATAATTACAACATAAACAGAATCAATGCCATCATCAAAAGAACACATTTTAGACATTCAAAAATATTTTCTTATTGGAGTATTACTTTTACTTATAGTCGCGCTTTTTAGATTTGCAATACCATTTCTCGCAACTATGATAATAGCGGGAGTAATCGTTGCAGGGGTTTATCCTGTACACAAAATGCTTCATCGTAAACTTCATTTCCCTGCTTCTGTATCAACTTTAATCTCTATGATTTTGGTTGCGACAATAATACTTGCGCCATTAATTTTGCTTTTCTTCCTTGCTGCTCATGAAGCAACAGGCGCATATACAGTTGTAAGCGACAAAATATCTCAAATTACAGAAAGTAATACATCATTATTGCCACAGCTGTTGCAGAAAGGTTTTATAAAAGATTGGATAGATAAAGTTAGCGCTTATGCTCCGATTTCAGCATCAGACATAATTTCGACCGCTAAAGATTTTGTTGGAACAATCGGAGCAGTTCTTTTAAGCCAAACAACAAATATACTAAAAAACTTGTCTGTTTTTATTTTGCACATGATAGTTTTTCTGCTTACCATGTTTTATTTCTTGCGTGATGGGGATAAATTAATAGAATATCTAAATTCCATCATGCCATTATCCGAAGAATATAGAAAAGAGCTTATCAGAAAACTATCATCCTTAAGCCATGGTATTATTTATGGAATATTTGGAGCTGCGATTATTCAAGGAGCATTAGTTGGGCTTGGTTTTACGGTAGTCGGAATAAATAATGGGGCATTTTGGGGCGCGATAGCAGCTTTGCTTTCGCCATTACCATACATCGGTACATCACTTATTTGGGTGCCTGCAGTAATAACCCTTGCAGTCGGTGGACATTGGCTCGCAGCACTTTTCCTTCTTATATGGGGGATGCTTATTGTAGGAATGGCTGACAATGTGATAAAGCCTTATCTTATAGGTTCTGCCACTGCATTACATCCACTTGCCGTATTACTGGTTTTACTTGGTGGTACTTTTGCATTCGGACTTAAAGGACTTTTATTTGGACCTTTTATTCTTACTCTTACATTGGCATTCCTACATATCTACAAACTCGAATATAGTTGTGTTTTGGATGGTACGTGTAAAACGCCAACCAAATCGAAGAAAAAGAAAAAATAAACACTCGACAATGATTATATAGATTAAGTGATAATCTATGATTGATTAATGAGCTACCTCGGAGCAAGCTCTCGGGTGTATTAAATCAATAAAACAAAAACTCAACTACACTGTCCTAAATATCTGAAAGTATTAGCATATCCTCTACACATTCAAACTTATTATCCTGAGTATTCCCATATAAAGTGTATTTATTTGGTGATGTGTAAGTTTGTACTTTCAAGTATTTTATTTTAGCAGGCTGTTCTTTTATTTAAGTTTAAATTTCCGACTCATAAAGTCTTCATCTATTTTTGAAGGATATCTAGATCTTTCCACATCATGATATTTTACTGAAATGGCAGACTACTTTCCGATTTACCTCTTTTAATCCACAATGATATTTAAATCTTCTATAGTAATAGGTTTAATATTTTTCCTTCTTTCTTCAGCCTCCTGCAGTCGTTTTTCTCTCAGTATTTTTTGCATTTCAATTTCACCTTCTGTTAATTTTGGTTTAGGTGACTCAGGTGTATATTTAGAATAAGACCAGTGTAGATTTTTATCACTTATTTCATACCATCTATCGTCTTTTTCCTCCTCGGACAGATCTTCATATCCAGTATAATCCGTATAACCATACTTGAATTGTTCACAATCCTCTTTTGCCATTTTAACCAGTTTGGGGAAGGTGGTGTTAGTAACGGTGGTGCCACCTGTTCGTGAGTTTTTCTAATCTTCTTTTGTTTGAGTGAATAGATGTTTTGGTCTATAAAATGATACTAATGCCATGTTCTTACCTGTTAAATATGCAAACTCTGAGTCAAAAATATTTAAGTTGCATCTCTGGAAAGAATATGGTTTCTCACTCTCTTTAATGTTTTCCAATCCATAAAACTTAATAAAACTTTTTTTTATTGTTTTACTTTGTATAAAAAATATTCCAAAATATATCACTGGCGCTAATATTAAAACCATTATTAAACTTTTTAATATTTTTTTTATTTTTCTTTTATTATTTTATCCATTGCAGTCACTAATACAGTTGAAGCCCCAATTACAACTGTTGTAGATAAAAATGTGTATTTATAATTTAGATACAGAATTATGCTAAAAATTACAATATACAGAATGGCAGAGATTGGATTTAACTGATTGTTATTATATTTTTTGATTAATAAATTAAAATATTCTGTTAATAATTTTATTCTCGCTTTAAAACTTTGATGTCTAGCTGGTATTGGTACGAAATAAAATAAATAAAAAATATTAGTTATAACAAATAGCCCAATGTATCCTGATAAAAATAAATCTAAATTACTAATTCCATCAGGTATATTTAATTTCAATGTTTCCCAGAAATACCCATCCAACAATATCACACTAAAACTAAGAGTAATTATTAAATACCATATATACTGAATTATCCTGACGAATTTTAGTAAAACATATGGTAATAATGCTACAAATATAGATATTAATGTTGGTATAATTGCAACAACTAAATATTGATTACTAAATACTGCGGATACTGACCCTAAATGGGCTATCCATCCATACCAAAAGAGAATTGTGAATATAAGTATTGTTCTTTCTTGAATTACCGGTAGTACTTTTTTCT
>JAOZLT010000319.1 GCA_029934675.1 Candidatus Altimarinota bacterium
GGTGGTAACGCTGATTTTGCTTTTTCAACTATTTTTTTGAATACATCTGGTTCGTGAACAGCAAGTTCAGCTAGCATTTTACGATTGATTTCTACGCCAGCTAATTCTAATCCATAAATGAACCGACTATATTTCATATCATGCTCACGGCAGGCTGCATTAATGCGAAGAATCCATAGTTGATGGAAAGTTCGTTTCTTGAGTTTGCGATCACGATAGGCATTAGTTCCTGCTTTCATGACTGCGTTTTTTGCTAATTTAAATACATTCTTACGTTTACCACGAAATCCTTTTGCTTGTTGTATTACTTTTTTGTGGCGTCGGTGAGTTGTAGTTCCGCGTTTTACTCTAGGCATCTTTCTTTAGTTATGAATTATATTTCGATGGATATCGATTGACTCGGTTGATATCGATTGACTGGAATCCAAGTCTATAGAAGTCTATCGAAATCCACCGATATCTACCGAATTATTTTCCTGGCATCATTCGTTTTAGCTGTTTGGTGTAGGCTTTGCTGGCTATAATAGTTTGTTTAGATAAGCGTTTTTGTCTTTTAGATTTTTGTTGTAGGAGGTGATTATGAGCAGCTTTTTGTTGGGCAAATTTGCCTGTTCCGGTCTTCTTGAAACGTTTTTTAGCTGAGCTACTTGTTTTCTGTCTTCCTGGACTTGCTTTTCCTGGCATGATTAATTAATTATGAATTAAGAATGAAAAATTAAGAATTATTTGATAGGGTTTAGAATCATTATCATTTGAAATCCTGTTTTTTTCGGTGCTTGTTCAATTGTTGCTATATCTTCTAGGAGAGCAAAAAAATCTTTCATCTTTTGTTCTCCAAGATTGGTATGTGTTATTTCTCTTCCTTTGAAAATTAATGCTACTTTAATCAGATTTCGACCTTCTAGGAATTTACGTGCTTGTTTAGCTTTGATTTCCAGATCATGTGTGTCGGTGCGGATACTAAGACGAACAGTTTTAGTCTCGGTTTTTTTAACTTTTTTGGCTCCTTTAGTCTTCTTTTTGAGATTATACAGATAGTTTCCGTAGTCCATCACTTTACATACCGGTGGTTTTGCTAAGGGGGCTACTTCAACTAAATCTAATTCTTGTTTCTGTGCGTATTCAAGTGCTGCACTAGTAGACATAATACCCAATTTTTTGTCTCCGTCTATTAATAAGACTTGTGGAACGCGTATTGCCTGATTATGGCGTAATTTTTTGCTAATAAGCTTAAAATTAAATGGTAAAAAGAGGACTTTTTAAATAGCTACAAGATATTAAATAGATTGTATGTAAAAGTCAATGTTTTTCTGTAAATAAAGGCAAAATCGAGGTGCATAAGGTTAAAAATAGTGCGAGTGCGAGTCTCAAGTCTCAAGGCCGATTTACGATGCTTGTGATTCGCACTCGCACTTGAGACTTTTTAAATGTTGGCGAATAGGTTGATTATGCCAATTTGGGCGAAATCGAGAACGAAAAAGGCAATAAGTGGTGAAAGGTCAATCATACCCATGCGTGGTAGGAGGTTTCTGAAGATTTTTAGTATTGGTTCGGTAATTTCGTATAGGATTTGTGTAAAACGACCTGAAACACCAGGTTTTATCCATGACATTAGAATACGGATTAGGATTGCGTATTTTAGGATTTTTATAGTAATAATGATGAAGAAAGCAATGAATTTCATATGTTTATTATAACTTAATTAAGAATTAAAAGTTAAGAATTAATAATTTAAAGTAGATTTATAAATACTGCCATTCTTCCTTTATCTCCATTTCGGTGAGAGAAGTACTTGTTGGGATTACATTTTGTGCACTCATTTATTATTTCTATCTGATTTTCTGGTATGCCAGTGTCGGTTATTTGTTTTTTGGAGGCTGATAGTAGATTAACCATATGATTGTCGACAAATGGTTGCATGAATTCTGGTAATTCGGTTTTTGGGTCACTGAATTTTGCACAGCATTTACCAAGCGATGGGCTGATTCCTACTAGTAGATGTTTTGGATTGGCTCCAAATTCCTTTTTCATTTTATGAATAGTCTTTTTGATGATTTCTTTAGTTAAACTCTTCCAACCTGC
Organism: Candidatus Altimarinota bacterium; assembly: GCA_029934675.1. Lineage (GTDB taxonomy): Bacteria > Patescibacteriota > Gracilibacteria > UM-FILTER-43-11 > UM-FILTER-43-11 > JAJDCE01. The sequence goes on from JAOZLT010000319.1 coordinate 2,083, forward strand.
GTGTATTGCGGCAATAATCTCAGTTACAGGATCATATATCAAAATGCCCTGACAATCGGCGACTTTTATTGCTAAAGGTATATTCTTTTTGTATGCGATAAATGAATCTCCGCTTAATTTTTCCTTTGGAAATTTGTTAACAACAATCACGTCATCACCATGTATTTGATTACTGAAAACTGTGTGAGTAAATGGGAGTTTTTCGGATTGGGTTCTAAAATCTTTATCCTTATCATCAAAAGAGCCCATCGGCTTTGTGGTAATTCCGTGCGTAATCCGATTGGAATATGGTTTGAAGATGGAAAACTCTAAAATATTTTTATTCATGCAGGATTTTTGGAATCATTTGGGCTAATTCATAAGCTTTTAAGCTAGCTTGATGTGCTGCTAATTTATCAGCTATTTTTCCTAAAGTATGAGTGGCAGTTTGGCATGCTTCTATGGGGTGATGACCTTTAGCAAGAAGACCACCAATTAATCCACTTAACACATCTCCAGTTCCGCCAACTGTCATAAGAGAATTGCCATTTTTGTTTATAACTAATTTGTCT
>JAOZLT010000320.1:0-2250 GCA_029934675.1 Candidatus Altimarinota bacterium
GCTTAAATGTTTTAATGGCTTCAGCTAATTGAGTTGCATTTTTTGGATCGACGAGAATACCATTATGTTCATCAACCATCTCTTGAATACTTGGCAAGTTAGTCGCAACAACAGGTAAACCTACTCCAAAAGCTTCTATCAAAACTCCAGGATATCCTTCCATATATGATGGCAGGAGTAAAATATCGTATTGTGCTAAAGTCTCATATACTTGTTCACTGCGTAGTTGACCTTTGTAGTTGATTATAGGATATTGACTCAATAAATCTTCATCATATTTCTTATCAAAAAGAGTTCCATACATATCTATACTATAGGTTTTATCAAGCATTTTAGAGGCTTCAAGAATTTCATCTAATCCTTTAGAAGCACGAAGTTGACCCAAATAGATTAATTTTTTTTGATAGGGTTTATTCTCTCTAATTAGAGTTGGTTTTTTACGAATATTTGGAAACCAGTGGATATTTTCTCTAGTTTTAGAGTAGTGTTCTACAAGATACTTTGGTTCAAAAAACATGATATCTGCATGTTTTATAACATACTCAATCAATCTTCTTTTTAAACCTTTTGCTTTTTTGTATAGATCTATAAAATTACCACCAAACATTCGGAAAATAAATTTTTTGTTAAAAAGTCTACTTATAAAAAGAACAAGAGGGGATAAAAAATAAGCGCCATTACTCGCAACATTGACCATTACCAAATCAACTTTTCTAATATTTTGAAGCAATTTAAATATTATATAAAGATAATTTAATGCAAATGCAAATTTTCCTTCATATTTTATCGCTTGGATAAAGATAAAATCTTTATCCTCTTCCTTGAAATATTCTAAAAGTTGGGAAACCAAAATAGTGGTACCCCCATGTGTTTTAGGATCATCGGTCATTGCCGAACCAATAATTAAATATTTTTGCTTCAAATCAATCCTTCTGTTAATCTTTATCTGAAGGAGTTTCTAAATCCTCTAAGTCACACTCTTTAACCCAGTTTTTATCGATCATCAGTCTAACATCATCAAGTGTTAAGCTTGGAACTCTCATCTCAAGTCTTACTGTATCTTTATCAAGGTCATTTCGTTTGTTCTCTTTTATATTATCTTTATCCATATAGTTCAGACCTCTTTTATCCATAGGAACTCTTACAAATGAGCCTAAGTCAATTGCACGAACAAGTTCATCTTGACTAAGAATGGTCTCTTCCATTTTTTCGCCATGTCTTGCTCCGATAATTTCTATCTCTCTATTTTTTGCATTGTAAATTTCTTGCAAACACTCTGCAAGGTTTTGAAGGGTTGTTCTTCTTGCTTTGTAAACAAAAAGATCTCCGCTTTCTCCATTTTCCATAGCAAATAGTGCAAGTTCAACTGCTTCATCAACTGTCATGATAGATCTTTTCATCTCAGGATGTGTTAGCGTGATAGGTTTACCCTCTTTAATCTGTTTTGTAAAGATATTTACAGCTGAACCACGTGTAGCAAATACATTTGAATATCTGATATATTTTAGTGTTGTTGTCGTATTCTCTTCTTCATCCAACTGTCTAGCTCTATTGATAATAACTTTTTCCATTAGTGCTTTTGAAAGACCCATAGCATTGATAGGATAAACAGCTTTACCAGTACTTAGACAAATCACATCTTCTACACCATGATCAATAGCCGCTCTAAGAATATTATCAGTTCCTAGGATATTTGTTTTCACAGCTTCTAAAGGTGCAAAGTCACATGAAGGAACTTGCTTAAGTGCTCCAGCATGAAAGACGATATCAACTCCTCTCATGGCATCATGAACAATATCATAATCTCTTACATTTCCAAGAACAAATTTTAGTTTTGAATTTCTATACTCATTTCTCATAAGATCTTGTTTGTCTTCATCTCTTGAAAATATGACAATTTTTTTGACATCTGTATCAATGAAACGTTGTATAAAAGCGTTTCCAAATGATCCTGTACCACCTGTAAGTAAGACTGTTTTGTTTGATAGCATTCGCTTTCCTTTTTTTTAATATTAATTTATATTGTGCAATACCTAGATCGACGAAATATAAAATCATGTTAGTCTTTATAGCTTAACTTAACTTGATTTTATAAGAAAATAAAAATAATATAGTATCTTTAAGAAAGTATAGCTCTAAAAAGTAAAATATAGTTTCAAATGGTTACATAAAGATGTAAAAAAATTATATTTTAATAGTATTTATATTGACTTAGGGAATTCTTTTAGTTTTTTACTATATAATAATTTT
>JAOZLT010000320.1:2260-2633 GCA_029934675.1 Candidatus Altimarinota bacterium
CAAAAAATAGTTTCTGTGATATTAAAAATATACTTGAAACTTTAAGTATATTTTAGAAAAAGGAGATAATTGAATATGTCAATAGATAGTATTTTACATTTATACAAAGGTATGTATTATAAGATGCCTCAATCTTTAAAAACAATGATCGGATCAATTTATGGTAGTATACCATTATCTGTACGATTTGGTGAAAAGTATGTTGAGCAAAAAAAGAATTTAGATGGGTATCTTGCTCTAGATGATAAAAATCAAGATGAGTTTACTTATAAAAAGATTTTAGAGACTATTCAATTTGCTGAGCAATATATACCGTTTTACCAAAAGAGCTTTAAAGCAGCGGGTGTATCCTCCGAAGATTTTAAAACTTTAA
>JAOZLT010000321.1 GCA_029934675.1 Candidatus Altimarinota bacterium
TGTGTTCTTTTTGATAGCCCAGGGACTCTCAGGCTGTCCAGGAACTCGTGTGACTAGCAAGCATATTGTTTGTTCTTTGACAAAAAAATCATTTTTTATCAAGTATTCCGAGAAATGGTAATCTGGATCAATTATATTGCTAATTGTAGGGAAATTCTTCTTAAATCTTCGGTATTTTTAGGGTTTTCAATTGATTTCAGGTAAGTTGAGATCTTTTTTATATTATGTACAATACAACAAAGCCCAAATTCCCCTCTCGCCTTTTTTTGTCCCTTGACTAAGAATGGATTCCGAGTTAGAATCCCCAGTTTCATCTGTCCAAAAGTGGGTTCCACGTCCATGGAGCGATGTTGTAATATCTTTTTCCCTTCTTGGGTGGCTATTTTTTTATCCATTCGTGCTCTATGCGCATCATATTCAAGAAATCGTTTTACCTCTCGATATCCAGTTTTACTTTTTACACAATCTTTTTGAAACTGACACTCTTTACATTCTTGTCCTTTATAAATCACTTCGTTTCTTGTATATGTTTTCATTTTTGTTTTCTTTTTTCTATACGGAAAAAGTCTTTTTCCAGCAGGACATTCATAATAATCATCTTTAGCATTATACTTGAATTTGTCTTTCGTAAAAGGACGTGCTTCTATATAGCCATGCTGTTCTTTATAATATACGCTTTCCATTTGATTGGCCACGTAACCATCAATTTTTCTATCCGATAAAAAACTCAAATTTTTCCCTGAATCATAGCCGGCATCGAGTAAAAAGTTTACATCCTTTAATGGAAAATTTTTCTTGTTCAACAGTTTAGCCTGAATAATTCATAAAAAAAGCTGTTTACTCTCATAACATTATTGATTATAATTAGTTGCAACACATATCATAATCAAACAAAGTAGGAGAGCAACAGCTATGTCTGAAGATACGAAGCAACTATGTTTTTTCAAAGAAATTTCCGGTAAACCCGTTCATGTCAATTTTAATGGTGGTAATATATCATCCGATTCCGGTGTTGTATTACTGCAACGATTCATAGATGGACTCGGCATCGTTAAAAAAGTTGCTAAATTGCTGCCAGATGATCGACATCCATCATTTATTGAACACACAACCGAGCAGTTATTGAACCAACGAGTTTTACAAATTATTGCCGGTTATCAAGATGGCAATGATTGCGATGCGTTGAGGCACGATCCAGCATTTAGAGTTGCCTGTGGCAAAAAACCAGAGACCGATGCTCCATTGGCAAGTCAGCCAACGATGTTCCGTTTCGAACATCGAATTGATCAAAAAACACTCGTTCGGTTAAGCAGGCTTCAAGTTGATTTTTTTACCTATTCATACAAAAAAGCACCAGAAGCGATTATTCTCGATTTTGATGACACTGAAGATCAGACCTACGGCCGTCAGCAGCTTTCGTTATTTAACGGTTATTACGGCAGTAACTGTTATCAACCCATGCATATTTACGAGGGAAAAAGCGGTAAGCTAATCGCAACAATTTTACGGTCGGGCAAACGACCGACCAACAAAGAAATTGCTAAAATGATTCGACGCATTGTTCGCATTATTAGGAAAAGGTGGCCCAATGTCAACATTCTTTATCGAGGCGATTCGCATTACTGCGGCCCGAAAGTTTTGGATATTTGCAAAGAACTTAACATGCAGTTTGTATTAGGGTTAACGTCAAACAGTATTCTTCAGAAATCCATTTCACATATTAAAAAACAAGCAGTAGAAATGTTTGCTCAAAATCCGAAAGCATTTAAACTATATCATGAATTTGAGTACCAGGCTGATTCTTGGGCTGAGCCGCAACGTGTCATCGCTAAAGTAGAGTATACAGAAAAACTGAAACTAAACACTCGATTCATCGTGACAAGCTTTAAAGCAATCTGGCGTAAAAAAGCTTATGAGATACTTTATTGCGGTCGGGGCAAAGCTGAATTATATATCAAAGAACACAAAGGCCAACTTGGTTCAGACAGAACTTCATGCAATAGTTTTTTAGTCAATCAATTCAGATTGATATTTTTCAACCTGGCTTATATGATACTGCAAACTTTTAGAAGCAGGTACCTGAAAAACACTCGTTTTGCTAAAGCCGACTTCAATACGATCAGGCTAAAATTCATAAAAATTGGTGGGCAGATAAAAGAGCTTTCGACCAGGATAAAAATTCATCTCAGTTCGGCTTATCCGTATCAAGATGAATTTAGAAAAATCAGTATCTCTCTGACCGGATAGCAACCTGATCAGTGGCTTTGGTGTTCTTGAACATATTCTTTTTTTCGACGGCCAAGGGTTAACTATGCCCTGTTGACTCTGCAACGTTGCCTAAACGTTGCCATTTTTTTAAATCATCAAAAATAATTACCATCCCTTCCAATATAGCTTGCATATCAAGCCGGGATAGGTGGTTTTAAAAACGTATGAATTATGCAGGTTAGATGACTCAAAGTCTTGTATTTTAGTCATTATGGGTGCTGATGACAAGGGTAAAAAAGAACTATTAGCCGTTAGTGATGGTTATCGAGAGAGTAAAATTAGTTGGAGTACGATGCTGTTTGACCTGAAACGCCGAGGCTTGGAAGCTGCCCCATCACTTGCTGTTGGTGATGGTGCTCTCGGA
>JAOZLT010000322.1 GCA_029934675.1 Candidatus Altimarinota bacterium
CTTAGGTCTCGGAATGACAAATCAACATATTTTCCACTAAATAAGTGGTAGTACCTTAATAAATAACTTGAATTAATGGGAAAATACATATAAAGGCTAAGACACCTTATGGAATTTTGAAGCCTGTGACTCTGCTATTATTTCTGCTTCGGACTTTTTACTTTCTTCTTTCTATTTTTTAGAAATTAGTTAGTTCTCCCTTTTAACTTCTGCCTTCAAACTTCTTAGTTTTACGTAACTTTGCAAATATTAATAATGATCATGAAACAGCAAATTAAACTCAACAATGATACGATCATAGCTCTGGCTACCTCTTCGGGTGTTGGTGCCATTGCGGTAATCAGACTTTCAGGTGAAAACGCCATTGAAATTGTAAATAGTTTTTTTCAATCAAAATCCGGAAAAAAAGATCTAAGAAAAGTAAAGTCACACACCGTTCATTTAGGAAATATAGTTGAAGGCCAAAGAATTATTGATGAAGTTTTGGTTTCTGTTTTTAAAGATCCACATTCTTATACGGGTGAAAATATAGTTGAGATTTCCTGTCATGGTTCAGTTTATATACAGCAGGAAATTTTACAATTATTTTTAAAGAATAATGTCCGTCATGCAGATGCAGGCGAATTTACGCTTCGTGCATTTCTTAATGGAAAAATGGATCTAAGCCAGGCTGAGGCAATAGCAGATCTTATAGCATCAGATTCAAAAGCATCTCACCAAATTGCCATGCAACAAATGCGTGGAGGATTTTCTACTGAAATTGCCAGTCTAAGAGAAAAATTGTTGAATTTTGCATCGCTTATCGAACTGGAACTGGATTTCGCCGAAGAAGATGTTGAATTTGCTGACAGGAATGAGTTTAAAGCTTTGGTCAAGAAAATTACCAGGGTTTTAAAAAGATTAATCGACTCATTTGCAGTTGGTAATGTATTAAAAAATGGTATTCCTGTTACCATAATTGGTGAACCCAATGTAGGAAAATCTACCCTTTTAAATGCATTGCTTAATGAGGAAAAAGCGATTGTTTCACACATTGCAGGAACAACACGCGATGCCATTGAAGATGAAATTATTATCAATGGTGTTACTTATCGTTTTATTGATACTGCTGGCATAAGAGAAACCGTAGATGAAATTGAAAATATTGGTATTCAAAAAACTTTTGAAAAAATTTCTCAAGCACAATTGGTGATATTTTTATTTGATATCTCAAAAATTCTAAAATCTAATACTGGCTTAGAAAATCTAAGCAATGAGATCAACAATATCAAAAATAAATTTCCTGATAAAAAACTACTGGTTATTGCCAATAAAATTGATTCAATAAATAAAGACATAATCTATTCAATCATTAAGGATTTATCTCATCATAATATAGCAGATGTAATTCCGTTATCAGCAAAAAATAAAATAGGAATTACTACATTGATTCAAAAACTAACCCAATTGGCAAATACCGGGATTTTAAGTAATAATCAAACTATTGTGAGCAATTCACGACACTTTGAAGCATTGACAAATGCACTAAATGCCATTATAGATGTACAAAAGGGAATTGATAATAATATCAGTTCAGACTTGATTGCAATCGACATTAGAGAAGCTTTATACCACCTTGGCCTAATTACCGGAGTTATATCAACTGATGACCTTTTGGGAAATATTTTTGCTAATTTCTGTGTGGGGAAGTAATATATTGCTTCTGTACGTAGAATGGGTATCATGGCTTTTAAAATGGTTATGATATTTACTGCTTTGCGTATCAAAGAGGATGGTGATGTGAATCAAACCAGAGCCTGTGAAGATATAGATTTTGACAATGTTCTGGATATGGTTGCTGTATTGATCAAACACAGCTCAAAAGTATTTAATGCTTTACCGGTTGAAACAAAATTATCGAAACGTAGTAATCACAAAGAATGTTTTTTAGAGAGTTTGCCAGTTGAATTTTCCAAACAAGATTATCTGGATAATACTAAAACTTTACAAATTGCTGCTAAAACTCCTTTGTCATCAATTTTTTCTCCAATCTTTTCTTAGTTTTCTGATTGGTTTTAAAATAATTTATCCTTTGTATCGTCCTGAAAAAAGTTGACACTTATTGATGCAAATATAAATCATTGTTAATATTAAAATTCTCAATGTTTTACTTTAATTATGCCCAACTATTTTGTGTATGAAACGTAGCGTATAAAAAGTCACTAACTTTTCAGATGAACACAGAGCTGAATTTTTATATTTTATTTTATCAATCTTAAAAGCCAAATTTAAAAATTTGGTGGTCTTGCCAAATTAACACAAACCTTTCGGAAAGCCTTTATTAGCTATGTTTTGTACACGTTGTGTGGTATCGTTATTTTTTCAGGCGGAAATTGGGTTAACTTGAATTTGCCCTCCGATTGCTTTCAACACTTTCATAATAGTCGCAAATTGAGGTTTTGCTCCATCAGACAAGGCTTTGTACAAACTCGGTCTGCTCAATCCAGTTTCTTCCGCAATTTTTGTCATTCCGATAGCTTTAGCAATATGTCCGATTGCATTAATTACGTCTGCATTATTTCCTTCTTCCAAAACAATATTGAGATACTCTGCAATCATCTCTTTGCTGTCCAAATAATCCGCTATGTCAAA
>JAOZLT010000323.1 GCA_029934675.1 Candidatus Altimarinota bacterium
GATAAAAGCCTTATTATAAGTTTTTGCAATGCTTAGCTCTTTGCCTGTATAAAAAAATATGGAAAATACTTTTGTGACAGGGTGAAGGGGCGATAAATAAGTGATATAGAATATTAACCTTTGATTAATGAACCGCCGTAAACGAGACCCGGTAGTTTAGACTAATGAAGCAGGGTACGGAGGTCCTCCTACATTTCATTACGGCGGATAAATGTGAGATGCGAACTGGCTACCTTTGGGTAGTCAGCCGTCTACTCGATTATATGCTGGCAATTCTTATTTCTTTATTATTTTTTGAGTCGTAATTCTGTAATTCGTTTTCGCTTTGATAAAATATACTCCAGAAGAAAATCTATTTGAATTCCATGAGAATTTATTCTTCCCCGAATAAATTAACCCACTAAATAAAGTCTCAATCTTACGTCCGCACAGATCATGAATTGATAATTCGATGTTTTCTTTTTCAAGTATATCAAGTTCAATTACAGTATTATTTAAAAATGGATTTGGGTAAACATTAATTGGAATTGTATAAGATTTCTTTTCGGAGATACTTGTGTTTTCTCCTTTTGTGTGTTGAATCAATCCATTTTCACCTACAATCCATCCATTAATAGAATCGCTGAAATAAACATCATAAAGAAAATAATCACTTCCGAAAGATTGAGATACCCAGGAAACTCCACCATCATTAGTGTAATATAAAACTCCTGTTACTGACCAGTCTCCACAGTGACCCACAATCCAACCATGATCTATATCTGAAAAATAAATACTTTCTATTGTAAAATTTAAGCAACCTCCCCATATATCAATATCTTTCTTTTCCCAAGAGATTCCGCCATCAGATGTGTACAATGCACTATCGCCAGATCCCCATGCCCAACCATAATCTAAATCTATAAAAAAGATACACTTTAACCACTCATTATATGTCCCATTATATTGATGCTCCCATTCGTTACCACCATCAGCTGTGTGTAAAATTATACCGGATCCTGCAATCCATCCATTTTGTTGGTCAACAAAAAAAACATCTTCAAGTATAGCATCTGTGCCAGCAGTTTGAGGGTTCCAGTTAATACCATCATTAGTGTGAAGTATTGTGCCATCATAACCAACTGTCCAGCCCAAATTTATATCTTTGATACAAACAGATGTGAGGTTTTCTAAGGTGCCACTTGATTGATTAACCCAATTCACACCACTATTTTTAGTGTGCAGGATAGTGCCATATTCACCAACAGTCCATCCAAGATTCTCGTTGTAAAATGAAACACTATTTAGTGTATTTTCGAATTCACTGGATTGTTTCGACCAGTCAACTCCACCATTACTTGTTTTGACAATAGTCCCTTTGCCACCAACAGCCCAGCCTATATTGGAAACAGGAAATGCAATATCATATAAAGTATTAATTGTAGCATGCTTGGACTTTTTCACCCAACTTTCCCCGCCATCATTTGTATAAAGCATAACACCATCTTCACCAATAACCCAACCTGTGTAATTATTGAGAAACCAGACGCTTCGTAATTTTTTTAAACTCCCACTGGTCTGTATTTCCCAATCAGTGCCGCCATTGTTTGTGTGAACAATTATACCTGAATCACCAACAGCCCAGCCTGTGCTGGAATCTACAAAATAGACATCTCTAAGAAAGTTATCTATTTCGCTTGATTGTTCAGTCCACGAATCACCGCCATCAGTCGTATTTATAATAGCACCATAGTTGTTTTGACTATTGTAAGATCCACCTACAACCCATCCATTGTTTTGATCCGTAAAAAAAAGACTGGTGAGGACATGCTCAGTACCAGTCAGTTGGTGTTCCCAATTTAAACTACCGTTAAAGGTGTGTATGATTCCACCACTTATTGCCCATCCATTATTTTGGCCTACAAAATAAATACTATGCGCAGAGTTGCTATACTGCAGTTCCCAGTTTAATCCACCATCATTTGTAAATAGAATTGCACCCTCTCCTGTATATCCTCCAGATGTCCACCCTTTATTCTCATCAATAAAGAAAACATTGTAATAGCCCGTTTCTCCACCCCCATGCTGACTTTCCCAGTTCAAGCCTCCATCAATTGTTTTGTAAATATAATTTAATCCAAATAGTTCATCTGTTGATATCCATCCAATATTCTGGTTTATAAAACAAACACTACTCATATCACCGACAGGAATTGTAATAATTTGCCATGTCTCACCACCATTAATTGTTTTAAGAAGGGTTCCTGTTTCTCCAGCAGCCCATCCTACATCTTCATCAATAAAAAAGATGTCATTCAAAGTATGTCCCTGAGGATATGGATTCTGCCATTCCCATTGAGCAAAGAGTATATTAGTCAACAAAACTAATGCTAAGAAAATTACTGGTTTTTTCATGATAAATAGTTTTAGTTAGTAAGAACTTAGAATATTAAAAAGATACTATCATGTAATGTCAACTTTGCTTGCATATAACGTTTTGCAGCTATGGCACGTGGCCGTTTACTACTCAAATTTATGTTGATTTCCTTTATGTTTAATTTACTAATCATTTATCTTAATGACCGAAATGCGGCCATGTGCTATTAGGTGCTGTTATGCCAAGTTTGTTTTATCCTTTATTCAAGTTTC
>JAOZLT010000324.1 GCA_029934675.1 Candidatus Altimarinota bacterium
TGGAACCCATCCATCAGAGCTGTTTTTATTGTCTCCAACAACGTACTCTTTGCCAGGAATGAACACTGACTTAAGCACATGTGTATCTCCTTCTGATTTAGCAAGGTCGTGAATATTGTCCACTAGACAGACTTTGTCACCTGCTTTTAGCTCTTTATATTCTTCTTTAGTCATCTTGTACATCCATTCCGAACATGTCGTACATATTGTACACATCTTCATAGCTCTCCTTGAGCTCATAATTCTCTGAAAGTTTCCAAGCCTTAGAGTTAGGTCCTTGCAATAGTACTATTGGTTGACCTTCTCCTGACATAGATGACATGAGTACGGTATGATCAAGCTTCTGGCTTGAACCTTTCTTCTGGATAACATCTCCGATATTAAACGTCTTCATCACCTACCTCCATTCCAAGTAGCTCATACAAGCTAACAGCTTCCATGGCTCCTTGATTAGTTATATCTTCGAACTCATCGAACGTAAGAATAGGAACATTAGTTTTCATAAACATATTGTTATATTCTAGATTTTCTCTGTTCGTAAAGATGGTCTTTATCTCACCTTTACGTATCCATATGCCATAACAATTTGGCTTTCCGCTCTTGTTAATATAGAGTTGCCTCTTACCGAACTGAGCAGTATCTTTATAGTACACGTACAGAGCTTCTAGCTGAGCTTGAGTCGTACATTCAACTGCCATGCACATGATGACATTGCCGTTGGCTATTACAGTCTGATTGGTCTCATCCACATAAGTGGATACCTTGGCGTCCTCAAACATGGTTCATTCCAAGCGCAGCATACATCTCATTGACAAGTTCTTTGTCTGCTTCCTCATCTGGCATGAAGTCTGAACCAAACTCAGCTTGTGCCTTAATAATATGTTTCTCAAACTCTGGTTGATACATATTTTTACTAAGAGCATATACATTATGATCGTCACCAGTAGTAATAGAGAAGCGTTTTGCGTAACTATGCATAGATACATAGTCAAGACTTGAATATCGACCATCATCTGGTCTGTCTTTAACAGTCTTTATTTTGTTCATTAAATCTTGACTACTTGCTCCCATTGCCATAGCTACTCTAACAGCTTCAGGGCCATACGCAATATTCAGAACACTTAACTCTGCAGCTACGTACCTGTCTTGCTTTTCGCTATATATTAAGTGTTTTTCTTTAAATTGTTGATAGTCCATTTTAGCCTCCAGCTAGTTAAAAATTAAGTGTATGGCTTGTGCCATTCTCCCTTATCCACGCATCTCTTGCGAGTGCCGCTTTTAATGGTGTTGAATATTGACCTATACTTACAGGTGAACCATCAGAATGTATTCTTGCATACCATAGGCCTGTTTTTTTTATATAAGAGACACCACGGTATCCTGATGTGTTCTTGGCATTAAGACATACGCTATTTTGTGCTTGAATATCTTTAGTAGTCCATCTACAATTGCCTGGCTCATAATTGCCATCGTTGTCTTTACGATCTATACTTAGATGTTTTGCATATCCATTTCCCATAGCCCATGATATAAATGCATCTCTGTCATTTAGCCATTCATCACATATTGTGATTCCACGACCTCCATATCTAGCATATGTTTTTGATTTAGGATTAAGACATCTTTGCTTCATCCCATTGTATATTCTCTTGGTTCGATCCTCTTCGTGTTTTTTTAAAGCTTTCATCTTTTTAGCAGTAGCTCTTTTTATAGAACATTCATCAGTGCATGATTCACATTCTTGAACTATTTTTTTCTTAGTATCAGAAACCTTAGCATTGAATGGTTCACCACAGTTAGGACAGTCATATTTACAATATAAAGTGTATTCTGCATCTCCATAATTCTCTAAATCGAGCCATGTATCAGTTAGTTCATGTAACATAGTATTACCCTTGAGTTGATTTTAGAAGGATAATAGTATATCTCAAGAAGTTTAAGGTACTTAGCATTGAGAACTCACCAAAACATTTTTTTAAGGGGTGTCCCCTTAAGTGTCTATTTCTTAGCTCTGATTTGAGCCAAGAAATCTTCTGTTGCAGCAGCAACTTTCAAAGTGAACTGAGTGTCCACTTCAGTCCCATCAATTTTGCTAAGAATATCCATGATATATTCATCACACATGTCTTCAAAAAGAGACTCTTCTTTAGGTGTTACATCAAATTGATCAACACCCTTTTTCATAAGCTCTAATAAGCCTATTTGATTGAGGACTTTAATGACCTCTTCGTTGATACTCATTTCTTCAGCTGTCATCTCTTCAGGTGGCTTCTGTTTCATAGTTGGCATATTACTTTTCCTCCCCATCTTCATTCTCAAAATCTGGTTCAGCAAGAATGCCATCTTCGATAGCCATATGCACAGCATTCATGGTTCGATTAACCGACTCATTAAGCTCTTTTGCATAATCAGGATTGAACTTAGAAGCAGTAGCAAGAGCACTTCTTGTAATAATGTTCAATGCTGCACGTACCTCTTTGTTTGAATGACCCATACGCTGACCTTTGTCAAGCTTCTTCATATCAAGCATGATAGTTAGAACCATCATAGATGCCAGCTCATTGCTAATAACACTGCTGTCAGCACCTATTGACTCAATAGCCTTAGCTCTCTCTTCTTCGTTTAACT
>JAOZLT010000325.1 GCA_029934675.1 Candidatus Altimarinota bacterium
AAAAAGCAGAGCTTAAACTCTGCTTTTTTATAAATAATAAGCGTATAATTTTTTTGACTATTTTTTATTGATTTGCTATTCTGTATTTACCTGTTTAAAGCAGGTTTTATTAATTAATTATACAATATACATGAAAAAAATTGTTTTTTTAGCCCTAACGGCTGTATTTATTTTTTCTGCCTGTTCTATGGGTGGTACACAAATTGAAAAAATGAGCTTGGAGGAAGCAAAAGTTTTTGCTACTGATTTTATCGATAGTAATTTATTAAAATCCGGAGACAAATCTTCAATCAAGGAAGTTGTTGAGGAAAACGGAATTTATAAGGTTGTTTTAAATTTACCAGATGGTAAAGAATACGAATCATATATGACACTAGATGGTAAAAAGTTTTTTATTCAAGGTGTGGATACTGAAACAATCGCAGCAGAAAAAGCTGATCAAGAAGCAGCCACTGTAGCTGCGGAGAAAAAAACTTTGGCCGATGTGACCAAAAAAGATATACCTGAGGTTGAGCTTTTCGTCATGAGTCATTGTCCATATGGAACTCAAATTGAAAAAGGTATTTTGCCAGCTTTGGATTTACTTGGTGACAAAATTGATTTTACATTAAAATTTTGTGATTATGCTATGCACGATACAAAAGAAATTGATGAGCAGTTAAATCAATATTGTATTCAAAAGAACTATCCAGACAAATTAATACCTTATTTATATTGCTTCTTGGAAGCAGATGATGGTCAAGGATGTATAAGTTCAACTGGAATTAATGCAGCAGCAATCAAGTCTTGTGTTGCATCTACTGATAAAGAGTTTGGAATTAGCGATAGCTATGCTGATAAATCAACCTGGAAAGGAAGTTTTCCTAGTTTTGATGTTTACAAAGAAGATAATGCTAAATATGGTGTTAAAGGTTCACCATCTTTTGTTTTGAATGGAAACCAGGTTTCAACCGGACGTGATTCAGCTAGTTTACTAAAAGCTGTTTGCGCTGGATTTAATGAAGCACCATCAGAGTGTGATCAAGTATTATCCTCTACTTCTCCAGCACCAGGATTTGGTTTTGATGGCAGTGGTTCAAATTCAGCAGCTTCTTGCGGAAATTAATTTAAACAAAGTTTAGATAAATAAAAAAGACTCTTAATAGAGTCTTTTTTATTTATAAATATTTTGAAATTTATAAATTTGACAAATTAAATTTATTGTTTTAATATTACTATGAAAATTTTCTGCGCTCAAATTTTTAAAAAAGGAGATTTAAAATGGGTCAAACTGAGAATAATGAAGCCTATGAGCAGGGCGTTCAAGAAGGGAAAGAAAGTGGATTCCTTGATGATTTTTGTCATAGCGCTGGTAAGGTGTTTAATTCAAGCGATGAAGACGATGCTTATGATGAGGGATTTCAATATGGAATAGAACACAAAAACGACTAGAAGTCATTAATCAAACAAAAAATTCAAACCAATAAAAAACAAAAAACAGCGCAGAAATATAACAGTTTTTTGTTGGAGACAAACGGTGTTATTTGAATATTCAGATAACACTTTTTTATATTCAATATTTTTTTAGCTATTAAAAAATTTAAAGGGTTTTTAGTGTGTTTTTTACTAACAAGACTTGCTTTTATTATTATTTTATGTATAATACTAGTATTAAAATTAAATAGCCTATAAGTAAATCTTTGGTTTTTCGGCATTTTGTCTAGGCGGCCAAAGAACTCTTTTGTGAAAAAGGGTTAAAGGTGCTTTTTTTATTTCAAGAAGCATTTTATTATTATGACAACAGAAGAAAAAAATCAAGAAAACGAAGAATTTGAAAAATTATTAGCGGAAAATATGATTGCCGTGCCTAAAGCAGGTGATAATATCAAAGGTCTTGTTTTATCAGCTTCAAAAGCTGAGGTTAGATTAGATTTAAACGGTATTTTAACTGGAGTTGTTCGCGGACCTGAATTATATGAAGAAGACGAGAATTATTCTAATTTAAAACCAGGGGATAGTGTTGAGGCAACAGTAATTAATGAAGAAAATGAAAATGGAGAATTGGAACTTTCATTTAAATATGCTGGACAAGAAAAAGCTTGGCAAGAACTTCGTGACTCTTATGCTAATAAGAAAATTTTTAAGATTAAAATTACAGATGCCAACAAAGGTGGCCTTCTATCATCTTATAGACAGATAGCTGGATTTTTACCTGTTTCACAATTGGCTCCAGAAAACTATCCTCGTGTTAGTGGTGGAGACAAAGGCAAAATATTAGACAAATTAAAATCATATATTGGAAAAGAGTTTGAAGTTAAGGTTATTACCTTGGAAGAAAAAGAAGAGAAGATTATTTTTTCTGAAAAAGAAGCTTGGAATGAACTTCAAAAAGATATTATTTCTAAATACGGAGTGGGTACCATAGTAGATGGTCAAATTACAGCTGTAACTGATTTTGGTGTTTTTATTAGTTTTGGTGAAAATCTAGAGGGTTTAATTCATATTTCAGAACTAGCTTGGCAAAGAATTGATGATCCTTCAGAGTTGTATAAAGTTGGTGACTCTATTAAGGCTGAAGTTATTAATTTAGATGGCTTTAAAATATTTTTAAGTGCTAAAAAATTATTAAA
Source organism: Candidatus Altimarinota bacterium (assembly GCA_029934675.1). Classification (GTDB taxonomy): domain Bacteria; phylum Patescibacteriota; class Gracilibacteria; order UM-FILTER-43-11; family UM-FILTER-43-11; genus JAJDCE01. The sequence continues at coordinate 2,610 of JAOZLT010000325.1, forward strand.
AGATCCTTGGCAT
>JAOZLT010000052.1 GCA_029934675.1 Candidatus Altimarinota bacterium
TGTCATCAGATAAATTATTACAATCACCAGAGAGTTCAAAATATGCAAATCTCAGAATTGCTATATTATTAATAATAGCTGGTACTGTGATAGCTGGATCTGTAACTCGCTTATTAAGCAGAAGAGAATCTGTAGAATTATGTCTTAAGCAAAACGCTATAAATGGGGTGGATAGTGAAAAAAAATCTAGTATTTTACATAAGCAGAAAAATCAATTTCAAAAGTTTAATTTCAATGGTGATAGATCTCGCAAAAGATTAGATTTGAATAATGTTAAAAAAGATACTGAGAATTGCAATTAAAAAAGTTATAAATAATTATTTTAATAAAGGATATGACTAATTCACCTTCCAAACCATCACATTTATCCGAACAGCCTAGTGGCTCAGGTTTTCGTACGGCGATTTTCTTTGTTTTAGGGAGTATGGCAGTGTCAAGTTTGGGTGGCTATTTATTAGGCAAATTTAGTAATGAAAAACCAAACAAATCTAAAATAACCGATGTTATAAAGGCGGTAGATTCTTCCACTAAGCCAGTACAGTCTGGTAACGGAGAACAGCTAAATTTTCCCCAATGTCGAAACCTTATATTAACCATTGGCAACCCTAAGTGCAGAAAATTGAGTGAAGATGAACTAAAAAGGCGTTATTTGGCTGAACATCAAAAAGAACTTGAAAAAAAGGCTGATGCTCTAATTGGTCAACTGGGAATTTATAATTCAGATGATATTAATAAAATTTATAAGGCCATGCTTAATGGCTGTACGGCAGTTAAGACAATTGAGGGAAAAACAATAACACTTCAGCCTCCTCCAGCAATAAATAATTGTGATAATCCTATTTTACTAAATCAAGAACCTGATAAAAACTTAGTAGATAATGGTGAGTTTATAGATTATGAAAAAATGCTGAGTGGATTATCTTCTGAAGAAAGAGGAATGATGGAGGCATATCGTGATAAAAATTATGATGAACTTTTTAAAAAAGCTAATTTTAAGGATATAAAAAGCCAAATCGACTTATTAGACAAGAGTGATTCTGAGTTTAGTAGGTTAGGAATAGGTAAAAGTATTAATAATACTTTTAAATCACTTGAAGGTGCACGTGATAAAATCTTAAAAACTAAAAATACAACAGAAAGACAACGTATTATTTGCGAGTTAATAATCAAAATGAATAGCCAGCAATTTACTAATGAGCAATCTAAGAAATTAACTGAATTGCAAGAAAGAGGTATAAATTTAGATTTTGATGACTCAGTGCAATTTTATGCTTTCTGGCATGGACTACTTGCTATGAGCGGTTTTAGTACCTCCGAATCTGATGTAGAAGAGAGGTGTAAACAGACTACTAGTGAAACATCTACAAAATAACATAATTATTTATGACCAATTTACCCTCCAAACCATCACATTTATCCGAACAGCCTAAAAGCTCAAGTTTTCGGAGTATGATTTACGGATTATTGCTAGTCGGTGCAGGTTTAGGCATCGGTAAATGTGTATTCGACAAAAAAGATACCGACCAAACAAATAAACCAGATATAACTAATATCAGAAAAGTAAGTGTGGAAAAACATGATAACACCAGAGATGTATTGAGAGGCTGGATGCCTACTGCTAGCGCTGATGAGCTAATTAATCTTGCACAATGCAGGTTACTTGTACTCCAATTAGATAACAAAATAATAAGCGAGGTAGAAATTCTTAACATGGCTGATAAAATTAAAAAAGGGAGCATAAAAATTGATGCAGATGGGATAATCGCCCAGTTTTGTATTTATGACAGTAGCGATAAAAAGAAAATAAGAGATTTAATTGCTAAGGGATTTAAATTAAAAAAGGTAGAGAAACGAGCCAATGGCTCATGGCAGATGATTTTCGATAGCCCATTGTCTGATGATGAAGGTTATGATGAATATCTTGATTTAAATGAACGGCATGTTTGTAAAATATTAACACCAGATGAGGAGAAAGATTTGGAGAAAACCAGGAAACAGAATAAGGAAAATAAGGAATTGGTAGAAAGCCTAAAGAAGGGGGGTGTTGATGATGCATTAAATCAATTTGATACAAAAAAGATTATGGATGAAGCGCGTATGCAGGGTATTGAGAATGAAGAAATAATAGGAGAATTAGTAAAATCTATAGACAAACTAAAGGGGTTAATAAAAAGTACTCAAAATGAAATGGATAAAAAAAAGATGATATGCGAATTACTTCCGTCATTATTAAAACTAAGTGTACTGACAGATAAGTTAGGAGAACATGTTAAAAGTAGGATTGAAGATAATCCAAATATACCCATAGACAAATTTGGCAACTTTTTATCGGCTCTAGCAGAATCTTTAGGTGTAGATGATTTTGAAAATTGTATACTTTATCAAGCCGGTATCACACCAGAAGAATTAATGGAATCATCAAAACAATAATTCTCTTCAACCCGCCTCATTATTCCTCTATAATGTTCGTGCTTTTTGGTTGTGTCTATAACCTACAACCTACAATCTATAACCTATAACCTACAACCTAATTATGGACGAACAACTCGAATTTTCAAAAATGAGCGACGAAGAAGTGGGAAAGAAGTTAAAAGAATATCGTATCGGTTTAAAAGTGGAAGAGGCTCGAAAAATTGAGGATATTTTAGGCAGAGCACCAACTCTTACCGAAGCTGTTATTTGGGGTATTCAAGGTTCTGAACATAGCTCATATAAGAGTTCTTGGAAGTTTTTAAAGAATCTGCCAACTGAATCTCCAGTTGTTATACTTGGACCAAGCGAAGATTCAGGAATCGTAGAATTTGCTCGGGATGGTGATGATAGATGGGGACTTATTATGTCTCATGAATCACACAATCACCCCTCTCAAATCGTACCATACGAAGGTGCTGCAACAGGTATTGGTGGTAATGTGCGTGATGTATGTTGTATGGGTGGAAAAGTAATTTGCTGTCTGGATTCTTTGAGATTTGGAGAACCTGAGAATAATGAGTGTCGTCAGATAGCAAACGAAGTCGTGCGTGGTATCGCTGGTTATGGAAATCCGATTGGTGTACCGAATTTAGGAGGGGATGTGCGGTTTGACAAAAGTTTCAACGATAATTGTCTCGTAAATGTACTAACTCTGGGGATCGTAAAAGAAGCTGAAATCCTTCATTCATTTGTTCCCGATGAAGCCGCTGAAGTCGGATATGACCTGATTACTGTTGGCAAGCCTACAGATAATAGTGGTATGGGGGGCGCAAGTTTCGCAAGTGTAGAACTTGATGAAAATGATAAAGAGGTAAATAAAGGTGCTGTACAAGAGCCAAATCCATTTTTGAAACGTCATTTACTTGCATCTACATACGATTTATTCGCAGAACTTAAGAAGATTGATAAAATGGATAAAGTGGGTTTTAAAGATATGGGGGCAGGAGGAAATGTATGTGCAACAGTGGAGCTTGTTTCTAAAAAGGGATATGGAGCAATAGTGGATTTGGATAAAATTCCTGTAGGCATGGAAGGGCTTCATCCAAGCGTAATTGCTTGCAGTGAAACTCAGGAGAGATTTACTTGGGCATGTCATCCGGATCTTACACAAATGATATTGGATCATTATAATAAAAAATGGGAGCTTGGTTCGGTTGCCGAGGGTGCAAGGGCAGCACTTGTAGGTAAAGTAACGAAAGATGACCATTATGTACTTTTGTATAAGGGTAAAAAAATATGTGATGCCAGAGCTACGGATATTACTGAAGGTATAAGATATGAAAGACCAGTAAAAGAAAATGTGTACGATGTAAAAGAGCCTAATATCGGAGAGATTAAAGAGATGTGCAGAACAGAAGAGGGGATGAACAAATTATTTGTTCAACTTTTGAGCTCTGAGAACATATCAAGTCGCCATTTTATTTATAATAAATATGACAAAAGCGTACAAGGAAATTCCATAATCGAATCAGGTGAAGCAGATGCAGGTGTGGTAGCACCACTTTTGGAGATGGAAGGCGTAAGTCCGGAAGTTCAGAAAGTCGGAGTTGCAATCACTCAAGATGGAAATTCTCAATACTCAAAAATCTCTCCATATTGGCAAGCAGTAAATGCAGTTGTGGAATCTATGAGAAATATTGCTGCGGTAGGTGCTACTCCAAGAGCTCTAACCGATTGTCTTGATTATAATAACCCGGAAGTTCCAGAATTATTATGGGAGTTCACAGAAGGAATTCGTGCTATCGCTGATGTATGTAAAGGAATACCACTTAAAGATTATCCCGATTCTCCTACACCAATTATTTCAGGAAATGTGAGTTTCTATAATTCAATAGATGCTACGGCTATGATAGGTTGTGCAGGTGTTATTGATAATTTTAACAAGGCTATAACTATGCAATTGAAAGGTAGTGGGAATAAATTATTCTTGATAGGAGAGCGTAAGGATGAAATGGGTGGTAGCGAGTTTTACAATATACTTGGGCATGTTGGCGCTAACGTACCAAAGCCGGATTTAGAGCAGGCAAAAAACGAGATTTACGCGGTAATTGATGCGATTAATGCAGGATTCATTCAATCTGCTCACGACATTTCCGAAGGCGGATTACTGGTTACTCTTGCTGAGATGACTATGCCACATCCACGAATTGGAGGAGGGGATCTTGGAGTTAGAGCTGATATCACTACTGCTGGCCCAAAGGATATGCCAATATTCAAAAAAGCTTATTCGGAAACAGGTGGCTTTGTTGTAGAAGTAAATCCAGAGGATGTCGAGAATTTTAGAAAAATATGTGGTGATTATAATATTGAGCCAATCCTAATCGGCGAAGTTACTTCTGATCCGGCCTTTGAAATAAAACATGATGAAAAGCCCATTATCATTCAGTTCTTAGATAACATTCGAGAGGCATGGATGGGAAGCTTGGCTAAAAAGTTAAAATAGTCTCAGGTCTCAAATGTTTTCGTGAGACTTGAGATTGTGACGTGTGACTTATATGTGATAAAATCAACTCTTCAATTTAAAACATTAATTCAACAACTATGAACACAAAATTTGTTCGACTATTAATTAGTCTTGTTGCCTTTTTAGTAATTGGTGGCATTTCCGTAGCTCACGCAACCTCCTCAGGTAGTGGATATAATGCTCCGATAGTGATGGATGAATTCCATTTTACTGCTACTTACTCCAATGGCGAAGTACATATGGGGTGGAACGCTTATGTGCCATCTAATTTTAATTATTACAAAGTAATCCGATCCACAACAGAACAGAATCCAGTATATCCTGATGACGGGTATATCAAATATTCCTCAGATGCGGATTTTACTTCTTATGTAGACCACGACGTTCCAGCTGGGACGGTTTATTACAGAGTTTGCTCAATTGCCAGTCCAAACAGATATTGTAGTAGAGTAGTTATTATTCATAGTACTGGCGAGACAATATATAGCGAACCGGATGAAGTTAAGACTATCGATGCTGAGCCCGCTGAAATTACTTTAAGCGGAAAACTTATCGAAGGTTACATAAAACTAAATTGGAACGTTGTAAATGGCACAACTCCAGATGGTTTCAAGATTGCGATAAGTACATTTAATAACAATCCAACATACCCGGTAATGAGTGGTGATAGTTACAGATATCTTACCGATTCAAGCACTAGATCATATAGCGATAAGTACATTAAAGCAGGCAAAACTTATTACTATCGTGTGTGTAAGTACAACGGCCATGGAGAATGCATTAATTACAGTAATAATATAGAAATTTCAGTACCTTCCGATTATCTTTCTGCAGAATCTGTTAAAGATGGGGTATATACAGGTATTGAACCAGCAGTTATTAAACTTACTGGTAGTGTAGAAAAAGGATATTTAAATCTTAATTGGACAGTTTCCGGAACAGCTCCAAAAGGTTTTAAGGTTGCAAAGAGTAAGGTAAATCAAAATCCTACATACCCTGTAATAAAAGGGGATACATATAAGTATTTAAGTAGTCCAGATGTACGTCAGAATAGGGATTTTAATATAATGGGCGGAAATACTTATCACTACAGAGTCTGTCAGTATAATGGAAATGGTGAATGTATAAGTTATAGTAATGCTTTAGCCTTAAAAGTTCCTTCAGATTTCACATCTGCAAAAGAGGGTTATACCGAAAAAGTTATCACAGCCTCAGGTACAGTCGATGACTACAAATATCATACATACAGTAACTCAATAGACTATCTCATGAACAAAAAAATTGTTCAAGGCTATGATGATGGTACTTTTAGGCCTGATAATACGATTAATCGTGCTGAGTTTATGAAAATCGTAGTTGGTGCGAAATACAGCTCTGATTACATTAACGTAAGTAAGCGAAATAATTGTTTTTCAGATGTCAGAGCCGCTTGGTATGCGCCTTATGTCTGCATCGCGAAAGACGAGGCTATGGTAGGTGGTTATCCTGATGGAACGTTTAAGCCAGAGAAAAACATCAGTTTTGTTGAAGCAGCTAAAATTTTGTCTGAGGCTTATGGATTAAATGCGACTAAAGGTAGTAACTGGTACACAGGTTACGTTAAAGCTCTTCAAGAGAATAATTATATTCCATCAACAGTAACAAATCTTGAAAAACCAATCACAAGGGCGGAAATGTCTGAGTTGATATGGCGTATTAAGGAGGAAAAAAGAGATCAGTTTTCTTCAAAACTAATTGAAGGAGACGTGACAATGGAAAGCGGTGAATATTCAGGTTGGAAGCAATATTCTAAAGATGGATTTTCTTTTTATCATCCTAATTGGTATCAGGGGGAAAAATGGGGACATGATATTTTGACCGAAGAACTGGATTTTTACCAGAATCTCAACACTCCGAACTATATGGCAGTGGATACATACATGAATGTTTATACTGTTGCAGGATCTAATTTGCACACCAGCGTATGGTTCGATCATCCGCTCATTTCATCGCAGGAATTGACGATTAATGGAGTAAAAGCCCTGAAGCGTCATTTCCGAGCACCTCGTAGTACAGTAGTTAATGGTAGAACAACCGGAGAGAATGAAAATATCACAATTTACACTTATCAATTGCCGGGCAAAGTGGTTGTATTGCATTACTTCAATGCTCATGGAACGGAGAATAAGGACGTTGAAACTTTTTACAAAATTGCATCCTCATTCCAAATACAATAGAAACTACATCGAGGCTACGCTCCTTACGTCGCTGAGGCTACAATAGTGGCTACAATGGTGGATTACCAATTACAACCTCAATCGTAGCCTCAATCGTAGCCTCAATGTATAGCCTCAAAGTGAAACGAGTAGCCTCAAAGTAGCCTCAACGTAGCCTCAACGTAGCCTCAACGTAGCCTCAATCGTAGCCTCAATGTATAGCCTCAAAGCGAAGCGTAGTAGCCTCAAAGCGAAGCGTAGTAGCCTCAAAGCGAAGCGATGTAGCCTCAACGTAGCCTCAATGTATAGCCTCAATGTAGCCTCAAAGCGAAGCGATGTAGCCTCAACGTAGCCTCAAAGCGAAGCGATGTAGCCTCAATGTAGCCTCAATCGTAATTATGAATAACGTCTTTCTCTTCACAGGCCCAGAAACCTTCTTAATTCACGAGCACGTGAAGATGTGGAAGGATGCCTTTGTGGAAAAGAACGAAGGCGATATGAATCTGAATACAATTGACGGAAAGACAGCAGAAGTGGGGGAGATATTAGCTCAAATTGAAGCTACTCCGTTTTTAGGCGATAAACGTTTAATATTTATTGAAGGCTTACCGGAAGCGCCGAAAACAAGAAACGTAGATAAAATCACAAAAAAAGATGAGGAAAAAGAAAAGCATCAGCAGAAATTGATTGATTATATCGAAAAAATTCCAGAAAGTAGTGTAGTGGTTTTTGTTCAGTCAAACCCCGATAAAAGAAAAAGCTTGTACAAAAAAATTGTTCAACATGCGACAGTTAAAAATTTTAATCAATTAGATGGTTCCGCGCTTAGTAAATGGATAAAAAACCGAATTCAGAAATATAAGACCACTATGGATACCACCACTGCAGATTATCTTGTTTCCCAAACTGGCCAGAATCTATGGAAGGTAGATCAGGAATTAAACAAACTTTCATCTTATTGTGAAGGAAGGACAATAATGAAAAAAGACATCGATCATCTGGTTGTGCCTACAATAGAAGCAAATGTATTTCATCTTACAGATGCGCTTGGCTCAAAAGACCACAGAAAAGCTGTTAACAATTTACATCGCACCATGGCAGCAGGGGATAATTTGCGTCAGGTTTTCTACATGATAGTTCGTCAATTTCGCCTCTTTTTGCAAGTAGGTGGTTATCTGGATAATTACCCAAGTACAACTCCTCAAAACATAGCCACATCCCTAAAGCTCCACCCTTTTGTCGCTCGTAATACGATGGGCCAGTTAAAGCATTTTAATACTCCTGAGCTTAAAAAAGCATACGAGCGTTTGCTCGATATTGATGTGGCACTAAAAACAAGCAGAATCCGCATTACCGTAGAAAATCAGGATGAGCTGGCAATGGCAATTGAGAAATTCATTATTAAGTTTTGCCATAAGGCAAAAGTGTAATTTGTAAATCTATAGATATTACCTGGTAGATACTTTGTAATTTTCTTAAATCCTGATAATCCTTTTGGACTGATATATATACTTAATCTTTTAGCTACAAAATAAACATCTTAACACGAGATTTTTTCATAGAATT
>JAOZLT010000053.1 GCA_029934675.1 Candidatus Altimarinota bacterium
AAAATCTACGAAAGTAATACTGAATCAAAAATAAACGGGTCAATTAATCTAAAGACAATAGGAGATGATATGCCTTTTGATAACCTTATCGTTAACATACGCGCCAGAATAAAAACAGTGTTTAATGATGGTATTTATATTAGGCTTGATAACCTTAATCTGAAAGCAATCGGTGTCCCGAAAGAAGATATTGAAGACTATCTTGATTTTAAAAAAGAAATGAAAGCAGAAGTCGATAAAATAAAAGGTGTCTGGATATATATTCCAAATGTTTTTTACAGCGATGAAATTAATAACAATATACCAAATGCTTATAGTGACTTTGCAAACACAGACAAGATACTTAATGATATAAAAGATAAAGGTCTAAAAAAATTCTATAAAGATGCTATATCTGAATTAATCGAATCTTTACATGAAAGTGGTAGTATTACGGATAAAAATTATAAAAATTATACTAATATAAATGAAAAATTCCATAAAACTGAATTCTTCTCACAAAAAGAAATTAATAACGGAGATAATACTGGTTTAATCTCCTATCGTCTTAATAAAAGAAAAGTAATGCAATTCATAGAAAATATATCACAAGTTATAGGTGAAAAAATCTCAATCTCTGAACGAATAGAAATGCAATCTTTCTTCAATAAATTTAGCTTATTCGGACTTTATAGTACTGATAATTCAAAACGTATCTTTGATAGCTTCAAAATAAGACTTGTACTTAAAAACATAGAGACTTTAAAAGGATTAGTATTAGGCTACACGTATAAAATCAGTAAAATAAATGAAATAAATAAAATCGCTAAACCCAATAAGTTTACATCGATAGAAAACCTGGATCTTCCATTTTTACCTCAATCAATAAACAATGATTTTTATTTTGACGATTCCGAATGGGACATCGATAATGATGAATCTGTTTCAAAAACACCTGTTATTGAAACAGATTACATATATTCATTAAATAGCGACAAATACGAAGATGATGATGCCGTAAAAGGAAATGAAGAAGCGAAAGTAACAATAGTCGAATTTTCTGACTATGAATGTCCTTCCTGTCATATATTTTCAAAAAGCACACTACCAAAATTAATTGATAAATATATAAACACGGGGAAAGTAAAATTTATATATAGAGATTTTCCATTAAGCTATCATCAAAATGCAAAATCCGCAGCCATAGCAGCAGAATGTGCTAAGAAAATTGGAGGTGATAACATGTACTATAAATATCACGACAAACTCTATGAGAACCAATCATCATTTAACATAGAGAATTTCAAAAAATGGGCAAACGTACTTGGATTAAAACAACCAAATTTCAACAACTGCCTTGATAATGAAGATACTAAAATCGAAGTAGAAAATGATATAAATAATGGACAATCGCTTGGAATAAACGGCACACCTACCTTCTTTATTAATGGTCACGAACTTAGTGGGCCCCAGTCATTCAGTGCATTCGAAGAAATTATTGAAGAAGAATTGGCTAAATAAGAACAATATAAAAATCTAAAACCACTAAAAAGTATGGGGGTTTTAGATGATTGTCCATTTTCGATTTATCTCCCGAACAACCCCCTTTAGCTGAAGTTCAATAAAAACCTCTGTAAGCCGTGAAACGTTGTAATGAGTCTCCATAACAAGCTCATCTATACTTTTGCCTTGATTGACGATTCTTTCAATTAACTCAGATTCAATAGTGGTAAATGAAATAGGTTGTTTGATTTTTACAGCCTCCATCTGAAAATCTTCTAGAATATGATTCACCTTTTCAACAAGCTTCGCCTCCCCACGCCGAATTATATGATTTGTTCCACTTAAACCAATTTTTGTAATGTTATTTGGCACAGCAAAAACCTCACGCCCCTGTTCCAACGCATACCGAGCAGTTATAAGTGCTCCAGATTTAATCCCACCCTCTACAACCAACACGCCACGGGAAAGACCTGAAATTATGCGATTCCGCATAGGAAAATGGTGCTGAAGTGCAGGGGTACCAAGCGGGTATTCAGATATCACTGCTCCACCACTCCGAATAATCCTCTCACTCAAACTACGGTTCACATACGGATAAATATTATCAACACCCGAACCAAGAACAGCAACTGTAATTCCGCTATTTCTGACCGTCTCTTTATGTGCAGTTTCATCAACGCCTAAGGCCAAACCACTAATTACAACAAATCCATTTCGCACCAAATCCCGTGCAAACCTTTCTGTAACAATTTTACCGTAATCTGTAATCTGTCTAGTGCCAACAATACCAATTGCTTTATGTAATGGTGGCAATTTACCACGAACAAACAAAAATACCGAAGGATTAGGAATAGATTTTAAACATGATGGATATTCAGCATCATCGACACATAAAATTCTGATATTCAATGTCTCAATCCGTCTAATTAACTGATTAAAATCAATACTATCCTTAAATTCCATAACACGTCTGGCTTTAGCCGACCCAAATCCAAGTTTTTCGAGAAATGATGAATTGATTTCGCTCCATGCCTTCTCCAAATCACCAAACTGTTTCAAAACAATTTGGTATTGGTCATAATTTAAAATACCCCATTGGGCCCAAAGATATATGTATTGATCGGTCATAAGATAAATAGATTATTATAATGATTTTTTATTTCTGGTTCGAAATATCTATTTTTTTTATTTTCAACATCCAATTGCCATTTTTTTGGATTATTACGTATGTATTCGCAAATATTTTTTAATGATTTTTTATTACGAATAATATGATCGTAATATGACCGTTGCCATTCAAAAAATATTTTGTTTTGAAATCCGTTTATTTGCCGCGTAACAGCCGATTTAAATCCATGAATAATTTTTGGTATTAACATTTTCGTACGATCACCAACCCCCGGTTCGGTATTCGGTTCGGTATTCGGTTCGGTATTCGGTAGGGGACGCATTATTGCGTCCCCTACCCCATCACCACCACGCACCCCATCACCACGCACCCCATCACCACGCACACCACCACCACGCACACCACCACCACGACCCGACACCCCACCACGACCCGACACCCCACCACAACCCAACACCCCATCACCACAACCACGCACCCCATCACGACCTGGTACAACCCCATTTCGCATTTCATTGGAATGCAATAATGCGCCCCCTACCGAATTACGGATTATTGGTTTCTCAATATTCACAACACAATGAAAATGATTCGGCATTATTTGCCAATTTTCCAATTTCACATATTCAAAATATTTCGGTATCTCCTGCCAACATTTTGCGACAATACAACCCATTCCATTCAATGACATTATCCCATTCCGAACCACACCAAAAAAATCCTCCCGATTTTGTGTACAAATCGTAATAAAATAATAACCATTTTTCGAATAATCGTATCCGGCCAAACGGAGACGCTTACGTTCACAACCATCTATATTCATACAAAATATTCATTAAAATACAAAATAATTAATTTAAATCAAAAAAGCATTGGCAATATATCAAACAAATTTGAAATTGCAAATAAAATTATATCTTAATCTCTGTACCAGACGTCACCTTACCAGCCACAGCACCATCAATTCCCTCATGTTTCAAAGAATCCAAAATCCTATCAACATCCAATGAATTTACTACCATCATCATACCAACTCCCATATTCCATGTTTTGTAAGCTTCCTCATCGGACACATCACCAAACTCCTGAAGCTTACGCATAAATTCATGTGGTTCAGGAAGGTTATTTAATTCTGCACCAAGACCCCTCTTTTTTAATAAACGAGGAAGATTTCCTTTAATCCCACCACCGGTATTATGAACAATGCCTTTAATATTAAACTTACGCTCTTGTTTATATCCACCAATAAGACTCAATAACGCACGATGATAGATTTTTGAAGGAGCTAAAATAACATCACCCCACGTACGTCCTGAACTTATCGAAGAACCATAATCCGCATGTACCCAATCTTCACCAAACTTCTTCTTCAAAATCATACGAGTTAAACTTAAACCATTGGAACGTATACCTTCAGATTTTAATACGATTATGGTATCACCCTCGTTTATATCATCACCTGTAATAACTTTATTTTTTTCAACAACACCAACGGCAGTTGCATTCCATACTGCACCATTCAAAGTATCACCCAATTCCGCTAACTCACCACCAGGAACTACGATTTTCTGTTCAAGTGCGGCTTTCTTTAGTCCTGTCATCAACCCTTCCACCATTTCTTCATCCAATTTTGGTGTATCTAGAGTGTTTGTGATAGATATAATCTCAGCACCTACACAAATACCGTCATCAGCAACCATAGCTATAAGATCATAGCCCAGCGTATCGAATTTTTTCATCCTCTCAGCTACCTCGATTTTAGTTCCAACACCATCATCATTTTGAATCATATAAAAATCCCCCATATCCATCATGCCGGTAAATCCACCTTCATCCTTAACAGGTTGTCCGATTAAACCTTCACGACCCACAAACGTACCTTTCGCCGCATTGTAAGCAAACTTGGAGCATTTATCACCCAAATTAACATCAACCCCTGATTCTTTATATGTAGCCATTATTAAATATTTATGAATTATGATGGATGATTCATGATGGGTGATTCATGATGGGTGAACCTTACCTACCTATACCTAACGGCAGACAGACAACAAACAAATTTACATAGGTAATCATAACTCACCCATCAACAATCTTGAATTTATAATATCTTTCCTCCAGATATCTCCAAAGTCCTAGCAGGTAACATATTATGCACCATAGGATCATGCGTAGTCAAAAGAACTGTTGCACCTTCAGAATGAAGTCTTTTAAATAAATCAATAATCCCCCGCACATTCGCCTCATCAAGATTACCTGTCGGCTCATCCGCAATAAGTAATCGTGGATCATGAACTAAGGCTCTGGCAATAGCTAATCGCTGTCTTTCACCACCAGATAAATGATTAGGAAAACTATCTTGAAAATTCAACAACCCAACTTTATCCAATACTTCTGGTACACGCCGACTTATTTCATCTCTTGGCTCTTCGCAAACTTCCATTGCAAATGCCACATTCTCGAAAACCGTTTTCTTTGGCAAAAGTTTATAATCCTGATATACAACACCAAGCTTTCTACGATAAAGCTGCAAAGTGCCTGTATCCATCTCATTAACCACCAAATCATCTACCTCAACAGTCCCGGTAGTCGGTTTTTCAGCACCCATTAAAAGTGCCACTATAGTAGATTTACCAGTACCAGATGCACCATTAACAACCACAAGCTCACCGGAATTAATCTCAAAATTCACCTCATCTAAAACCAAATGGTGACCGAACTTCTTTGTAATATTGTTGAATGAAATCATAGCTATTACTTATTTTTCTTTCCCACCCGAACGTACCGTTCAGTACGGGCGGGTACTTTAGTTTTCTTTTTTTCCTTCTTTAGGGTATGTAGTACCCACTTACACCACAAAGGGGAAGAAAGACAAATATAAAAAAACACATACCTATTTTAAAGAAAACCTACATAAATCAAAAGAGGAGTTTGAAAATGAAACTTGCCATTAACACAAAGGTTATATTAAAATAACCGAGCATTTACCGCACCCTTGAGTAAAGGGATCCCAGAAAATGCAAGGCAAAGAGGTAGGAGGAGGGTATTTTATGGGGAAGAAGAAGAATTTGCGTAAACTGAAGTTTGCGAATAAAATGAATAAACTTAAGTTGAAGCAAAATTCTGACGAGCGCCTGTAGCTCAGTGGATAGAGCGTCCGGTTGCGGTCCGGGAGGTCACAGGTTCGACTCCTGTCAGGCGTACCACATTTGACAAACTAATTGCCCAAAAACAAAAATTATCTATATAATATATGTTGTTGTATTAACTAAAAAATGCAAAAAAAGCCATTTAAACAAATTAATAACTCAAAATATCCTATTTATTACCGATTTATCAATAATAAATCGGATAAAACTGTTATTTTTATTCATGGTCTTTTCTCAAGTAGTGCCATATTTAAACATTTCATTAAATCAATTAAATCTAATGTGATACTAATAGAACTTAGAGGCATTGTTTATTCAAAATGTAAAAAACCATATTTAGATAATTATGTAGAAGATATCCGACTTATACTCGAAAAAGAAAAAATTAAAAAAAATGTCATTTTAGTTGGATATTCATTAGGCTGTTCAGTTGCCAACGCATTTGCAGAAAAACACGACAAAATAGTCGAAAAAGCAATTTTACTAGCGCCTATAAACCGAAAACTAAAAGATATTGGAAAAAGAAATTTAATCAAAAATTTAGTTGGAGCTTTTGGAAAAAATTTCTTTCTTAAGTGGAAAGAATATATTCGGCAAGAAAATGGATGGTCTTTATTAAGAATATTCGGATTATTCAATTTCAAATTATTAAAAGAAGTATGTAAAGAAACTGTTTTTACGGACAAATGTAAAATTTTTATTATAAACGGTGGAAAATCCAGCCTATTTTTCAACAATAAAGATAAACGATTAAAACTGCCAAATATTTTTTACAAAGAAGTAAAACAATTAGACCACTACTTATTCCTAACTAAAGCTCGAATAAACATAATCAAAAAACATCTCCTACCCCATCTAAATTACAATTAAAATTGATTTATTGAACAACTTCCCTCAATTTATCCGCAGCCTCTTTCGGATTATCCGCCTTTAGAATATAAGAGCCAGCTACAAACACATTTGCTCCAGCTTCTCGAGCCAATGGAGCTGTAATATGAGTAATTCCGCCATCGATTGATATGTCGAGTTCTGGATACTTTTTTCTGATAATTTCAATTTTTGAAAGCACTTCTGGCATAAATTTTTGGCCACCAAAACCCGGCTCTACCGACATAATTAGAACTAAATCGACAAGAGATAAAACTTTTTCAATTTTAGTTACTGGAGTTTTTGGATTAATTGAAACACCAGCTTTACAACCAAGTTCATGTATTTTTTCAATCGTTAATTTTAAATCTTTTGTAGCCTCCGCATGAACAGTAATCGCGTAAGCTCCAGCTTTCGCAAAATCTTCAATATAATCTTCAGGATAATTAATCATCAAATGACAATCCAACGGAATAGTAGTCTTAATCTTATCCACCACCATCGCACCAATCGACATATTCGGCACAAAATTTCCATCCATCACATCAACATGAAACCAGTCAGAAAAAGGTTCTAATTGCTGAAGATGATGATTCAAATCACCATAATCCACCCCTAATATTGAAGGAGCTATTTTGATTTTTGGCTTAATTGTTCGAAATGATACAGCTGGTTTTGACACTTTTAATTATGAGTTATAAATTAATTTAGTGCGAGTACGAGTCTCAAGCCTACCTGCCAGTAAGCAGGTCTCAAGTATCCGCCTCCTATCTTGAGACTCGCACTCGCACTTGAGACTATTTAATTATGTTTCTCAATTTCCATTATCTCCTTTACACGCCGTACATGTCTTTCTTCGCCAGAAAAATCGGTTTCAAGAAATATTTTTACTATCTCAACCGGATCATCCATCATCTTAGAACGCCCCCCAACAGCTACAACATTTGCATTATTATGCTGTCGAGCCCCCCTAGCAGTTTCTATACTATAAGCCAATCCACATCTGATACCGTTTACTTTATTGGCAGCTATTGCGATACCTACACCATTACCACAGATAACAACACCTTGCGTACTGGGACTCATAGCAACTTGTTGACCGACTTTCTCAGCATAAACCGGATAATCAACCGAATCTGAACTATTCGGACCAACATCAACAAATTCATACTGATCTCCCAGTTCTTTTTTAATCCTCTCCTTCATCTCATACCCCGCATGGTCGGAACCTATAACAACCTTATTCATAATTATTTAGTTATTGTTAAATGCTTTGAGACTCGCGAAGTCTTCCGTAGCTTTAAGCGAAGGAATAACACTCGCACTTGAGACTAGAATTGCTGAATAAACCGAAGATCATTCTCAAAAAATAACCTCAAATGATTAATCCGATACTTAATCATAATCATCCTATCCAGCCCCATACCAAATGCAAAACCGGTATATTTTTCAGAATCATAACCAACATTTTTAAGTACATCCGGATGCACCATGCCAGCACCACCAACTTCTAACCATCCACACTGTTTACAGAGTTTACATGGAACATTATCAATCTTTCCTTTGCCATGACAAAGAGGGCAAGTACAATCCACTTCCATACCGGGCTCTACAAATGGAAAATAACTTACTCGATATCTAGTTTTTATGGTTTCGTCTTCAAATACCTGACGAAAAAAATGTGTAAGTATCGCCTTTAAATTTGCCATCGAAATATTCTCATCTATCATTAACCCCTCTACTTGATGAAACATTGGTGAATGAGTTGCGTCACTATCTTTTCGAAATGTCTTACCTGGAGCAATTATACGAATAGGAGGATTCTGCTTTTCCATATAATGTATTTGGACAGGAGAAGTATGTGTACGCAAAACATACTTATCTAGATTCTTAATCCAAAAAGTATCCTGCATATCACGAGCAGGATGAGTTTCAGGAATATTAAGTTGATCAAAATTATAATATTCCCTCTCAATCTCCGGCCCCTCTGCCATTTCAAAACCCATTCTGGCAAATACCTGCTCAATATCATCAATAAATTTAGAAATAAGATGACGATGCCCC
>JAOZLT010000004.1:0-14616 GCA_029934675.1 Candidatus Altimarinota bacterium
TATTATATTCATTAAATCATTACCGCTCGTTCAGAATGACAAAGTTGGGGTGGTTATTATATTCATTAAATCATTACCGCTCGTTCAGAATGACAAAGTTGGGGTGGTTATTATATTCATTAAATCATTACCGCTCGTTCAGAATGATAAGGGTGGGGTTGTTTTTATATTTCATCAAACCAATCTTTTGCCAAATCTTCCCATAGTGGATTATTTTCATTAATTAACTTTTCCTTCTTTTTCCTGGTCCATCCTTTGATTTCTTTTTCACGATCAATCGCATTTAAAATGTATTTATTTTCTTCGTAATAAACCAGTTTAGTTGTTTTATATTTACTGCTAAAAACACCACCTTTTCCTGTTTTATGTTCATATGTGCGGCGTCCGATATCATTGGTCACTCCAGTATATAGCGTGGTATTGCCTTTGTTTGTCATTATATATGTATAATATACCCTTTCTTCCCACATAAATTTAAATTCATTAAATACAAAATAGGTAAGTAATGTAAACCGGTGAGTTTCTTGGGTCAAGCTTCACTCACCTGCTGATGGCAGACAAATGTTCGAGAATGACAATGGGGGAGGTGAATAGGCGGGAGTTGATGGGCAATAGGAGTGCAGAGCATGGAGAGTGATAGCTATCTGAAGAAGGCAATGTGGGGTGGAATGTTGTGGAAGATGGATGCTTGAAGAATATAAGGGATCAGGAGTTTTTTATCCGCGAAACCCATACAATCCAGAAAATCCGCGGTTCTTGCACTAATAATCGATCCACGATACCTAGAACCGGATATTAAGTAAATTAGTTAATGGTGAGACTCACGGGTCAAGCACACCGCCCCAAAAAGGGCGGGCCCAAGAGTGACAATGAAGGAGAAGGAATTCTTGCTCTAATAATTAATCCATATAATCTTTTAATCTGGAAAATTCAGACAATTAAGATAAACTATTTTTCATCATTAGAAAATGACTTATTCCCCACCCAAGAGTTGGAAAATCCTAATTGATTAAAGTTAATTCAAACGAAAAATTTCTTGACCCATATTAAGGAGGGGAAATTTCAGACGGGTTATTGACCAAGTACATATTTAAATGTAAGTTATTTGCGGATACTAAAAATAAAATAAATATGAATACTAAAAAAGCGTTTACACTTGTTGAGCTGATTATCGTTATTGCAATAGTTGCGATATTGGCTGGGGCGATTTTTGTTGCTATAGATCCTGCACGTCGGTTACATGAAACTAGAAACGCACGACGTAGTTCAGATGTTTCAACGGTTTTGGATGCTGTAAAAAAATTCCAATCAGATAATGAAGGAACTCATTATGATGAGATAGCTAACTCAAATGAGGATACTTATTATGCTATTGGTACGGATGGGAATGGATGTAGTGGAACTTGTGCTGCAGTAACTGTTGATGATGAGTGTATAGATTTTTTGGATATGGGGGGTAATTATTTAGCGATTGTTCCATATGACCCAAAAGACGGTAATGAAGGGAATACCCTTTATTATTTTTATCGCTCATCACAAGGTGGATTTACTGTTGGAGCGTGTGCACCGGAAGGGGAGGGACCTGGTGGTGGGGGGACACCACCGACTATCTCAGTGACTAGATAATTAACGAACTCGCTCAATCAAAATATGAGAGCCGTCAGCTTCGGTTTCTGTATTTGTAGTACCGTCAATTCTTATTAATCTTATCCGTATTTCATCAGTTGCGCTAAATGACCTTATAAGGCTCACATTGCATGAGTTTGATGTAGTTTCTCTTTGATAACAGAGAGATAATGCGCCGGGAATATCTGCCCATGCAGTAGCTCCTAGTGGGTCTTCTTGTATTCTTATTTCTATTGTTCCACGTGCTGCTCCACCAGTATTTGTTGTATCTGAGCCAACATTTGCAGAAATTTTGTAAACTCCATCCTGGTTAAATTCCACAGTATTATTAGCAGCAGAGAATGTGTAATCGGCATCAGTAATGGTTTCAGTTGTAGTATCAAGGTTTAGAGTTATTTCAGTTCCTGTTATTGATACTCCTCCAGTGTCATCGTAAGTATAAAAAACGCTACCGATTCCAATATTTCGGAAGGCGCCTGCATTATTACTTAATTGCCATATGTTGTCAGTAGCATTGTAGCGAAGTGTACCATCACTATCGCTTCCTTGATTGGCTACAAGATCAACATTTGCTCCAGCGCCTGCATTGTCATTATCTAATGTAAATACAGCTGAGTTGGTGTGAGGAATTGTTATGTTAGCTGCAGAATTAAAGTCAATAGCGCCTGTTGAAGTGATTCCGGTAAAGCCCGAAGCAACTCCTCCTGAACTAATATTCCAACTGGACGAATCAACAGTTACTGTATCTCCATTATCACCAATTGTTACCACACCATTGGCGTCTAAGGTACCGTTAGCTGTCACATTGTTTGCAATTAGGTTGCCAGTTGCATCTACACTCCAATCGTTACTTGTAATAATGAAATCGCTAGTACCGGTATTGATTGTGAAGGCGGCATCAGAGGTGGTTAAGGTGTTATCAGTATCGGTTGTGTAAACTCCTTCAAGATCCTGGCTTGGTCCTGCAGGTCCATCATCACCTTTAACGCCTTCTAGTTTGGTAACTACCATCATAGTGTCAGCATAAGCAGTTGCTGCATCGGCAGTAGTTTCTTTACTTAATTGTAATGTTAGGTAGTCATTTGTAGCTAAAGATACTACAAATGTGGCATTCATTTCGTGTGCAGCATCATACCATGTGTCAATTTCTGATTCACTTCCTGGTATTACGTTTGTGTCATTCTTTCTTACTTGACCATAAGATCTAACTAGAGCAGAACCGCCGACGCTTACCTGAGTTTTATATGAAACTAAATAAATTCCAGCTTCTTTAATATCAATTTGGTCTGTATTTGTATTGTCATGTTCAATTACTGTAGCATCGTTTTCTACATCGGTTGTGTTGAAGGTGATATCAACAAAGGCGTTGGTTAATGTGTAGTCGGTTGTTCGGCGTATTTGTGCTGTTGCTAAATTAGTTGTAACAACTCCAGCACCAGTTGCAATGGCTGAAAAACCACCTCCGTCATTACTCAGCTCCCATTCATTGGTGGTTGCGTTGTATCGAATCGTGCCGTTATTGTCACTGCCCTGATTGGCTACAAGATCAACATTTGTGCCGGCGCCCGCATTATCATTGTCTATTGTAAAGATGGCTTCATCTGTACTTCCATCGTTTCCTGCTTCACCTTGAATTCCTTCAAGTTTATGTACGGTAATTACACCGCCAGCTAAAGTTGAGACAGCATCTGGAGTGCGTTGCATTTGGAGAGTTATAGAATCTCCATCATCTAAATCTATTATGAAAGTTTGGGTTAATTCAGTTTTTATTTCATTAGTTTCATCAGTTGTTGTTGTGCTTTCAGAACCATTTATTACAGAAGTATCGTTTAAGCGCACTCTGGCACTGATATCAGAAGTATCGTTATTGCCAGCTGGATCGTCTATAGAAAAATCATAAGTAACTAAATAGTTTCCATCTACCCCAATATCTATTTGATCTGTATTAGTGTCATCGTGTTGAATTGATGCAGGAAGGTTTTCCAAGTCTGTTTGGTCGAATGTAACATCAGCCCAAGTTGCTTCAATTGCATAAGTTGTACTTCTGCGGATTTGAAGTGCTGCTGAATCTGTTGCAACAGTACCACTACCACCAGTACTAATCGCTGCGTAGGCGGCACCGTCATTACTGATTTCCCATTTATTATCTGTTGCATTGTATCGAAGCCCTCCATTTAAATCAGTCCCTTGTTCAGCGACAATGGTCACATCTGCGCCGGCACCAGTATTGTCTGAATCTAAGGTTAATGTTGTACCGGTTAAGCTTGGGATAGTACTAGTTGCACCGGATAAATCTACAGTTCCTGTAGAAGTGAATCCTGTAAATCCGCTAGCTACACCTGCTGCTGTAATATCCCAAACTGATGAATCTATTGTTACATTTTCCCCTCCATCACCAATGGTCACTACACCGTTAGCATCAAGTGCCCCGGAAAGTGTTGCGCCACCGGTAATGTTTAAATCATCAGATAATTGATATTCATTGGCAGTATCATTCCATTGGAATGTTTCCCAGGCTGAACCGTTTCTGCCTATATTTAATATACCGTCGCTATCGGTTGCTACGTGGTCTGCAGCTATGTAGACTTGGCCAACAACTGCTAAATTACCTTCAGTTCGTACATCATCGCTTAATGTGAACCGTGTGTTAGCGTTATCCCAAAGTAATGATTCAGCAAGTGCGGTTCCGAATGTTAGGCTTACATTTCCGCCAGTATCATCAGAATCTAGTGTAAATGTGTTTTCACTGGTTCCAACGTCGGTATTTTGGCTGTGTCCGCCGGCACTTCCGCCTCCTCCACTTCCCCCACCGGTTCTTAGATCTATAATTTGTAATATGTCTGCGTCACCTTCTTGTAAAACGATGTGTGCAATAGGGAAACCTACAGTTGCCCATTGTCCTGGAACAGAGTTTACTGCTACGGCATCTGCATCAGCGGCAGCATCTTCCTGAGATGTATATTCACTTGTTGGTGGTTTTTGCTGACGCTCCATATGAAGTCCTCCATATATATCACCCCATATAAATATTTTGTGGTATTTACCGTTACCAATTGCAGTGTCACCGCCAGCTCCGTCATCATAATTCGTATTATCTAATGCTCCATAAGTATTGTAGAAGGCATCTATCATATCATCCGTTGTTGTATCTTTAATTGGGTACGTTATTGTTTCATGCATATGAATTACACTACCTACCGTAGTAGAAACTTCCATTCCAGTAGTGCTAAGTGTTATTCCGGATAGATAAATAACTCCATCTACCCTTAATCTATTATTAGTATCTCCAATAAAGTTACGGATGTAGTTGGTAAGATTCTCTATATAATAATAGGTAGCAGAACTTGCACTTACTGTTCCAACAAGCACTTCTCCAATTGGTACATAGTCAAACGCCTGAGTACTTGGGTCTGTTGTGCTTGTTTCTACCGTAGCTGAGCCAGTATCTTCTTTTACATATACATAATTAAGTACAGGGTTTGCATCAATTCCTCCTGTTAATGCGATACCAGTAGTAGGACTATCATTAATAGTAAATTCAACATTCTCAATATTAGCTACAAAGTTCGTTCCGCTAGGATTGTCGTAAGTTAAATATGCAACACTGCTGGTAACGTATTCGCCAAGATCTAATTGAACATCAATTGTATTACGGTTGATTTCATCATTCTGAGTTGTCGCATCTTCCAAGTCCTGCGCATACTGGGCGCTCATTAAACCTTTTTGTGTAGGGGAGGCTAGTTGAATATCGTCTGTTCCATCTACATGTGATGCGGCACGTGGTTCCGCGATAGTATCCTTCCAGTTACTTCCATCCCACATATATATAGTGTTAGCTACGGTGTCATAATAAATTTGACCAACAACTGGAGTGGATGGGGCTGTTGCCAGGTTATCTATAGTTACGTCTTTTAATTGGTTCTGACCTAAGCTTAAATCATTACTAATGTTGAATTGACTTAGATCCCATGAAATACTTTCTGGATTTGTTCCACCGAATTCTAGTGAAAGAGCTGTTGCTGTAGTATCGTCATCTGAACCTATTCGGAATATTTCGGAGTCGTTTGTAAGTGTGTCACTTGAAAAGATAAGTATGGCATGTGCAGGCATTACTGTTGTTAGCAGTATTGCCAGTGTAATTATACCCGATGAGATTTTTTTAAATATTTTCATTTTTCTATTAATTTCTTTGTTGGTTTGGGTTTGTTGTTGTTATTAATTAACGCGGTTACGCCCCCCTCCTTCGCCAAGGCTTCGGCGGGGAACGTTTTGTGCCAATTAATTATTAGTTGTCATAATCCAACTCAACAAAACCAACATAAGCACCATCGTCTTTAGTCGTTAACATATAGATTCTAATTTCGATGATATCACCTGCATCCAAAGCACTAGCTCCTGTACAACCAGTTTCGATGGCTGCTTCGGTAAGAGTTAATGTGGACCAGGCGTTATTTGTGATATTGTCCGCGTCGTCGTCGTTATCAATAGCACATTGTGTAGAGTTTGTTATGTTATATAATTCAACTCCAACCGCATTTTCGCCTACGTCGTTTACTGCAGTTTTGAATCTTAAATCCAAATCATTAGGGTCATCAAAATCATCAGGTAATTGAGTTCGTATAATCATTATTACATCCTGATCACCGTTTTTACCTGTGGTCCATTGATATGCATTACCTTCGGTAGCGTCATCAATTGTTTCTAATGTTCCTTCAGCATTTGTTTTGTCGTAAATAACTTCTGAATATTCAGGATACCAATGAAGTGTTTCTGAATTTGTTGTAGTTACAGACCATGTACCAGGTGTACCTATTGTTGTACAAACATAAAGAACGTTTTCAGTAGTATCTAATACAATCTCATTTACCGTTGTACAAGCAGCCGCAGCTTCGTCAGCTACTTCTCTTATTCGGAATGAGCTAGTGCCAGATAAGTTTACAACTCCTGTTGATGTTAATCCGGTAAATCCAGAACCAACACCAGCAGCAGATACGTCCCATGTGTCACTGTTTATTACTACGTCGTTTGCAGTAATGCTTACAACACCTGCACCAGCACCAGCATTTGTAGCAGATAAGGTTAAGGTTTTATCAGCAGCATCATTTGCAGTAACTGTGAAGTTAGCATCATCAGTACCATCAACTGAAACAGTTGAGCCATCTAGTGTAAATGCACCAGAATTAATATCAACAGCTCCTGTTGTAGTAATGTCTACTTCAGCAGCATTACCAGCAATATTTACACCACTTGCACCATCTACAGTAATTGCACCGGATGATGTAGTAAAATTAGAAGCAGCAGCACCATCTAGAGATATTGCACCTGTTGAATCAACGGCAACTCCTCCAGTTCCTGCATTAATATCAATTCCACCAGCTGCATTACTTGCAGTGATTTGCACTGCGTCAGCAACTGCTTCTGCTCCATTTACAACTACAGAATTAGTAGTTGCGCTTAAAGTTAAGTCACCAGCAGATGTTGTTATATTGGAAGCGGCAGCACCATCGATAGAAAACGAAGATGTTGTATCTAATGTATAAGTTGCTGAACCTATATCAATAGCAGCACCTGTATTTAATATATCAATATCATTAGTGCCATCACCTGTTAAGGCTAGTATTCCACCATCAGCAGTTAATCCAATACTTGAACCACCTAGGGTTAAACCAGCATCAGAATCAATGCCAACTGCACCAGTAGCATCAACGTCAAATGTACCACTTGCTGTTAATGTATTGTCTGCATCTGCACCATATACAGCTTCAAAATCTGGAGTTGCACTACCCGCAAGGGATGTCCACGTACCAGGGTTACCAGTTGCTGTACAAACGTATGTTGTATTATCAGTGGTGTTATAGAAAATATCACCTTCTGTACAAGGGGCTGGGTTAGCGCCGCCTTGATGTAGGGCTAAACGACTTGATCCACTGAAATCAATTATTCCGGTAGAAGTAATGCCTGTGAAGCCTGTAGCTACACCAGCAGAACTGATGTTCCATGTGTCTGATCCGATAGTCACATAACCTGCACCAGCACCTGCATTTGTAGCAGATAAGGTTAAGGTTTTATCTGCGGCATCGTTAGTAGTGATTGTGAAGTTTGAATTGTCAGTGCCATCAACTGAAACAGTTGAACCATCCAGTGTAAATGCACCAGAATTGATATCAACAGCGTCTGTTGTAGTTATATCTACTTCAGCTGCGTTACCTGCAATATTTACACCGTCTGCACCATCTAATGTAAGTGCACCAGCAGCTGTTGTGAAAGCAGATGCTGTAGCTGCGTCGATATCTATTCCACCTGCTGTAGCGTTAATATCAATAGCATCGGTACCAGTACCTGCTGATTGCAGTACTAAGCTAGCGTCATTTGCCCCAGTTACTTCAACAGTCAAATCATCTGCAGCTCCATCGGAAGCTAAACTGATATTTGAAGCTGTACCAGCACCATCGATAGAGAACGAGCTAGTGGTGTCTAAGGTAAAAGTTGCGGAATTTATATCAACAAGAGCGCCAGTACTAGTAATATCTACTTCTTGACCTGTGCCATCGATATTTATTCCATCACCACCGCTAACTGTGATTGCGCCAGCAGAAGTAGTAAAGTTAGAAGCGGCAGCACCATCTAATGAAATGCCCTGATTTGTGGAATCAATAGTGATGTTGTCATCTATGTTGATATCTAAACCACCGGCAGATGCATTGATTATAATTGCATCGTTTACATTAGTACCTGCTGATTGCAGTACTAAGCTAGCGTCATTTGCTCCAGTTACTTCAACAGTCAAATCATCAGCATTTGCAGTTGAAGCTAAACTGATGTTAGAAGGAGCTCCAATGGCATCAATAGAAATTGCACCACCATCTGAAGTATCAATTGCGATTCCACCGGTGCCTGCATCTACATCAATACCACCAGCAGCATTAGTTGCCTGGATTTGTATTGCGTCTGCAACGGCTTCACCACCATCGACAAGAACTGATCCAGCTTGTGAATCAACAGTGATATCGCCAGCAGTAGTAACGAATTCGGAAGCAGCGCCACCACCGATATGAACGGAGGTAGAACTATCTAAGGCAAATGCACCTGTAGCATCCCAATCAACTATCAAGGAATCGATATCGATTGTATTACCGCCAAGGTCATCAAATCCGATAAGCACTGATCCTCCATTGGCTTGTAATTCGAAAAGATCATCACCAGCAGCAGCAGCTCTAATCTCTACTGCTTCATCGTCACCACCATTTACTAAGATCTCACGATCATTAGCGGTTTCATTGTCATAAACATCTTGCAGAGTGGCTGAACCTGCGGTTGTGTCTACAGATGTCCATGTTGCTGCACCAGCTACACCTGTTGCGGTACAAATCTGAAGTTCATCATCCGTAGTGTCGTAAATAAGTTCACCTTTGAAGTCACAAGCAGCGTTAGAGGCTGGATCTGCGTCTTCACGGATACGGAATTGATCTACAGCACTCCAATCCATACCGGCTCCGGCATAGATTAAGTCGCTTAGACCATCGTCGAATGTAATTGTCGCATCTGATGTGTCATTGCCAAATTGCAATAGGACATCTTCATCACCGCCATCATCAGCATTAAGGATCAATCCTTCAGAATCAATGTCACTTGTGACATCATCCTGGAAGATGATTCTAGCTGACGCATAACCGGAGAAGCTCATTGTGAGCATCAGCACGGCTATTGTGCTAGCGATCCATCTGAGCCAAGGCTTCGACGGACATGTACGACGCATCCATTTGTTTGAATTTTGCGTTTTCATTTTAAGTAAATTAAGTGTTATATATTTGTGAGGATAGGAATCCTCATTTCCAGTTTATTGACTTGGAGGTCACTCCTTTTACTTTTCCGGGGAGATTCGGATTGCCCGCCAATCTAGGTCGGGCAGGGAATCACATTGGCGAGTGATTCCTGTCTCCCGCCTTAATCTCGATATATCGGGACTGAGGCGGAACTATGTTGGTTATTTTTCTGTGTTAATACTTGATTGTCGTGGTTTATTTGGTGATTCATGAGCTCTTTGTGTCTCATGATTTATGCATAGTTTGTGTTACATATACTTGGGGGTTATAAAATAATTTCTAATTTTGAATTTCCAATTTCCAATTTTTGTGACAATTCAAACTAACTATTCGGCTCTACCGGCCGTTATAGTTAAAGGCGAAATCACCAACGAGTGCGTCACCTGCGTTGGTGGCACTCATTTTGATGTAGATAGTGATTTCAGAGCCAGCGGTAAAAGTACCACCGCCTCCGAAACCAATATTCGTAGTTGTCCAAGCGTTATTAACTAAATTTGCACCGCCGGTAAGTCCAGCGATGTTTGTGCCAGTAGTGTCGTCGATAGATACATCGAGCTTGTTCTGTGCAAGGTTTGCTGTAAGAGTTTTATAGCGGAAAACAAGAGGGGTTGCCTGCCAAGATACAAAATCATCAGGAAGTCTCCATCGAAGAACAATGTCGTAGTCATTCACTCCTCCCTGTTTAGTAGTCCACTGGTAGTAGCTGAAGTTATTTGGTCCACCAGGTCCGTCGGCATCAACAAAATGCGACTGTATCTTACCTCTGTGACTACCTGCTCCAAGAGCCTCTGCTACAGCACCTGGGAAGTGAGGTTTAAGTCTGGAGGTTATAGCTCTTGCTGCAAGGTTGGTGAATGGGATATTATTTATATTAACTCCGTTTACCGTACCTGTAGTTGTCAGGTTGCCCTGTATATTTACGTCATCCGAAAAATTAAACCAGCCATCTCCTGCGGCTACTCCATTTTGGTCGTAACTTAGTATTTTGTTTAAAAGTGCACTACCAAAACTCAACTGAATTACTCCACCTGGCGCATTATCATTGGCATCTATTTGCCATAAATCTTGGTCGGTTCCTGATGGTATTTGATTGATGTTCCAAATACCACCTACACTAAGCACCGCCAAATCCCCGGCAGATGTTCCTATTTCCACATTGTCTATCGTATCCGCATTTTCTGCGAAGGCCTGTTCGTGGATAGTTTTACGGTCTATTAGGTCCGCAGTATTACCTTGTGGATCAAGTATCTCGTAACTGGTATCTGGCTGACCTGTTGCTTTTACTTCTACCTGTAGGAAGTCATGTGTTCCTGCACTGAAATTAGGGAATGCTACGGTATCGCCTAACGCCATGTTAAATAAACCGAAGGTTCCGGTTGTTGAGGCATGTGTCTCTTGCCATCCAGCGTATCTTGGAGAAACGCCGTTGATTGCTCCACCTGCCAAAGTATCGGCAGCTTGCCAGTCTGCGGAGTTCCATAAACTAAAGCGAAAAGTATAATTCCCAGCCAGAGGAACATTAAGGCTATTTAAAAGTCGCCCCTGATAGTTAATTGTACCAGGAGTTGTGGTTGCTGCTTGTAGCGCAGAAAAAGTACTTAGGAGTACGATTATGACTGCAAACATTGTTGCAAAAATTGGGGCCAATAATTTTTGTTTTTTGATTTTATGCATAAATCTATACATTATAACATATTTAGGAGGAGAAATACAGGGTATAGGACTTGCTCAAATACAAATATGTAGTTTAATATATTGATATGGTTTTTGGGAGGTGGGAAGCATTGGAACCGCGGATTTTTGAGATTATATGGAATTTAACGGATTGATTAAAATTGATTGACTAGTGAACATTTGTTTACTAGAATAGGGTACTCATTGTCTGAACCCCGATTTTTGGGATTTAAAGATTGTTAGGATTAATTTATTGGTTTAATTAAAATATTATGTATACAAATCATTTAAAATTAGAACATTCAGAAATAACTGAAAAAATAATTGGGTGTGCTATGAACGTACATTGCAAATTAGGTAGTGGATTTCAGGAAGTTATTTACCAGAGGGCATTGGCTGTAGAATTTGAAGAAGCTAATTTGAATTTTGCCAGGGAGGATGAAATGCCGATAATTTATAAAGGACAACAAGTTGGGATAAGAAGAGTAGATTTCTTTATTGAAAATAAAATTCTAGTTGAAATAAAAGCAATAATTCAGTTAGATAATGTTCATTTAGCACAAGGAAAAAATTATCTGGAAGCATATAATATTGAAAATTGACTGTTAATCAATTTTGGAGCTAAAAGTCTTGAGTTTAAGAAGTTGTTCGGTAAAAAACGCTTGAACCTTGATTCTCTGGATTAAAAGATTTTTTGGATTTATTGTGTTAAGTAATACAGTAAATCTTGGTTAATCCATAAATCCAGAGAATCAAGGTTCAGAATTTTGCCGATACCAAAAAGCCCTCACTCAGTGTTCATGAGGAGGCTTTTTAGTATAGATATGTTTAAAAGTTTTAATTATTTGTTGTCATTTTCTTTAATTCTTTGTTTTTTGAGATTTGATTTAACTTTTACTGCAAGTTTATCCTCTTTTACAGGTAGCTCCGTAGCTAACCATACGTTTGTTATAAGCGCTATTAGTAGGAAGATTAGGAGTATCCAGATTATGTTTCTGGCACCCTTGCTGTAGACTATTTCAGGTGCGGAGGGATGTGCATCATTTGGGCAAATTGATGTTGGATAAACTTCAAAATCATAATTTAGTGAAAATTGATTCCCGTTAAAATCTTTAGCTTTAATACTTACAAGTATTTTTTCACCTTCTTTTTTCGCAAAGTCCAGATTTGGGTTAACTTTTATCTTATATCTGTGTTTATTCCCATTATATTCAAACTTGTTGTCGCTGTAAGTTGTATAAATTATGTTGTCTAATTCGACAACAATACTATTTAGATCAATACCACTTCCATCATCTATTAAATCGAATGTGAGATCTGAATTGGGTACCATATTTTTCCAATTAGCTCCAGGTCGCAGATTATTTATATGGGGTGGGTGTATGTCTGGCACTGGCGTAAGTGGTTTTTTAGACGCAGAAGGGCGGACTGTTTCTTGTCCACATGTTCCCGGTCCAAATGTATATGTGCCACTAAAAACTGCGGTTAGCATGTCATTTGCTTCTCTTCCAGCTACATTACTGTCCACGGTTGAACCTGGCGAATGTTTAAAACTGATTGTGGTGGATTTTACTCCTGGCTTACTTTTAAAAACTAATCGTGCCAAACTACCATTCCCCTTAAAAAATCCATTTTCACTGAATGCAGTAATAAAAATATCTCCGTTTCTGATAATTTTTCCAGGATAGCTTTTGAATAGATTTCCCGGTTGAATGCTTAATATTTCTATTTCATTCGGATTATAAGTCATAAATGCGTCTGCACCGCGTGTATCTGCACCTTGTGTATTTACAATTATGTCTATTGTATTTTCGCATTCTTGTGTCAGAACTCCGGATGCTGGGTTTAAGCTAAGTTCGGCTGCGTAAGCTGTTGTATGGAATGCTGTTATCAGGCCTATGATTAGACTGCAAAGCAGAAGTTTTTTCATTTTTTTACTATGATTATGTGATTTGGTGTGATTTTTGTGATATTTCCACCAAATCCTACAAATCAAATCCAAATATTATAGCACAATCAGAGAGGAAAATCAATACTTGTCTCTAAAATGATTCACCGTTTTTGTAGATGTTATTTACAGCAATTGTGATATCAAGAGAATTTATGAAGCCATCTTTGTTTAAATCCGCATGGATATCGCTTGTATAAAGCGCTTTTACGGCTGACGTGATATCTAATGCGTTTACAAAATCATCCTTACTGCTATGCACATCGCCAGCAAGAAGATAGAAGGTTTCTCCGAATGTGAAATCAAGTAATTGCTCACCGTCGCTAATTACTACATTTCTCATAACTTTGGTCAGGTGTGATAGCGCTTTAAGTGAAATGTTGTAAGTTCCAGCTGGTACATTATTGGTTTGTAAAATTCCCCAACCAGTGTCATTAATTGTTATTTGGGCAGTATGAATAATGGTATTTGTGTCTTTGGAATAGAACGTGAGGTTTGCTGATGTACCCCAGTTTTGAGTTGGATTTACGCGTTTCTCTGGTCGAGCTTTGATTTTGAAAGTTCGTTTACCTGTTTCTTCGGTAAAGCAGATAGAATTACATCCATCACCATCTTTGTTATTTCCGTCATCACATTGTTCGCCAGCGTCTTTGTTTCCATTTCCGCATAAGAACTTTATTACCCCACCTCCACCACCTCCTCCAGGAGGAACTTCAATTGAGCAAGTAGAGGAGCATCCGTCTCCATTTGTGAGATTTCCGTCATCACATTGTTCGCCTGTTTCTTTAGTTCCATTGCCACAAACGGCTTCGAGCGTACAGATTGCTGAACATCCGTCTCCTGGTACCAAATTTCCATCGTCACACTGTTCGCCTGCTTCCAATATTCCATTTCCACAAGCTATTGCACCCTCGGTTTGGCAGGTACTGCTACATCCGTCACTTGCAATTGTATTTCCGTCATCACAAGTTTCACCAAGTTCTAAAATCCCATTTCCGCACCATAATTCCAAGTATGGCAGACCCGAACCAAGAATGTAGTTTGTCGAATATCCATAATTTCCATCAACAAAACCGATTATTGTACTGTTTGTTTTGTAGGTTGTTGAGCCTGAAACTGTTCCGGTATCGTTTAATTCGCTTATATCTATTGTGTAGCTTGTGCTGGAATCTGCGATTGCCAGATTGAATAGAAAAAGACTTGATGTGATTCCGATGATAAGTTTTTTCAGGTACATCGATTTTATTAGAAAATCTTATTATTATAGCAAAAAACACTCTAAAATACAAGTCTCAAGTGCGAGTGCGAGTCTCAAGTGTCTATTACAACCTTTTTACTTTGAGGCTACGTTGAGGCTACCCGCTTCGCCCATCTCCGCTGAAGCTTCGATGGACTATACTTTGAGGCTACGTTGAGGCTACCCGCTTCGCCCATCTCCGCTGAAGCTTCGATGGACTATACTTTGAGGCTACGTTGAGGCTACCCGCTTCGCCCATCTCCGCTGAAGCTTCGATGGACTATACTTTGAGGCTACGTTGAGGCTAC
>JAOZLT010000004.1:14716-24749 GCA_029934675.1 Candidatus Altimarinota bacterium
GCCCATCTCCGCTGAAGCTTCGATGGACTATACTTTGAGGCTACGTTGAGGCTACATTGAGGCTACGTTGAGG
Source organism: Candidatus Altimarinota bacterium (assembly GCA_029934675.1). Classification (GTDB taxonomy): domain Bacteria; phylum Patescibacteriota; class Gracilibacteria; order UM-FILTER-43-11; family UM-FILTER-43-11; genus JAJDCE01. Next base: position 14,790 of record JAOZLT010000004.1, read on the forward strand.
CTACCCGCTTCGCCCATCTCCGCTGAAGCTTCGATGGACTATGCTTTGAGGCTACTATTGTGGTTGTAATTAGGTAATTAGTATCCACTATTGTAGCCTCTATGTAGTCTCAGCGACGTAAGGAGCGTAGCCTCAATGTAGCCTCCATCGTGAATTTGCTTGCAAATTCCAAGTCAGTCTGTATAATTTTTTCGCTCGTAAATTAAGTACGACAAGTTGTCTATATTTATAATTTAATAAACAAAAATCATGGCAGTTGAACGCGCAAATTTAGAAAAAGTCCGTAATTTCGGGATTATCGCCCACATCGATGCGGGTAAGACTACTGTTACAGAAAGAGTTCTGTACTACACTGGTGTTAATTATAAAATTGGAGAAGTACATGAGGGTGAAGCTACAATGGATTGGATGGAGCAGGAGCAGGAGCGTGGTATTACAATTACTTCTGCTGCAACAACTTGTTTTTGGAAAGATCATCAATACAATATTATCGATACTCCAGGTCATGTGGATTTTACTGCTGAAGTTGAGCGTTCTATGCGTGTTTTGGATGGTGGCGTTGTGGTATTTGATGGTGTTGCTGGTGTTGAGCCTCAGTCCGAAACTGTATGGCGACAGGCTGATAAATATGAAGTTCCACGAATGTGTTTTATTAATAAATTAGACAGAACCGGTGCTGATTTTTACAGATCTTTTGATAGCATTCTTGATCGTTTAACTCAAAATGTATCTCCAATTCAGCTTCCTATTGGTAATGAATCAAATTTTCAGGGTTTGGTTGATTTGGTGGAAATGAAAGCAACTGTCTATAAAGATGATATGGGCAAGGAAATGGAAATTGTAGATATTCCTGAAGATATGAAGGCAGATGTTGATGATTGGAGAGCTAAAATGCTTGAGAAAGTTGCTGAAGGTGATGACGAATTTATGGAAATCTTTGTTGAAGGGAAAGACTTTACTGTTGAACAACTTAAAGCTGCTATTCGAAGAGCAGTTATTGCTAATAAATTTATCCCAGTCTTAACTGGAACCGCATTAAAGAATAAGGGTGTGCAGTTGCTTTTAGATGCTGTTAATGATTATCTACCATCACCTTTAGATATTCCTCCTGTTACAGGTCATTTGGCTGATGACGAAGGTCATATAGTTTCTCGCAAAGCAGATATTAATGAGCCGTTGGCTGCGCTTGCATTTAAAATCGCAACAGATCCATTTGTTGGTCGTTTGATTTTTGTACGTGTTTATTCAGGTGTTTTGAAGTCAGGTTCTTATATTTACAACTCATCTCAGGGCTCAAAAGAAAGAGTAGGTCGTTTACTTCAAATGCATGCTAATAAAAGAGAAGAAATTGATGAGATTCCAGCTGGTAACATTGGTGCTGTAATCGGTCTTAAATCTGTTCGTACAGGAAGTACTTTAATTGAAGATGGTGGTGAAAAAATAGTTCTTGAATCAATTACTTTCCCAGCTCCGGTTATTTCTATTGCTATTGAGCCTAAAACTAAGGCTGATCAGGAGAAAATGGGGCTTGCTCTTCAAAAATTATCAGAAGAAGATCCTACATTTACAGTTCGAACAGATGATGAAACAAATCAGACAATTATTTCCGGAATGGGTGAGTTGCATTTGGAAGTACTTGTTGATCGTATGAAGCGTGAATTTAAGGTTGAAGCTAATATCGGTGCGCCTCAAGTAGCTTATCGTGAAACTATCCAGAACGAAGTTGAGGAAGAAGAGAAATACTCAAAACAAACTGGTGGTCGTGGTCAATATGGTCATGTGCTTATGCGTATTTCTCCAAACGAACCAGGAAAAGGTTATGAGTTTATTAATTCAGTAGTTGGTGGTCGTATTCCTAAGGAATATATTCCAGCCGTAAATAAGGGGGTAGAAGAAGCTTTGACTCGTGGTATTGTTGCTGGTTATCAGATTGTGGATGTAAAAGTGGAATTATATGATGGTTCATATCATGATGTGGATTCTTCTGAGCTTGCGTTTAAATTGGCTGCATCAATTTGTTTTCAAAGAGGTGCAAAAAAAGCAGCTCCGGTTATTTTGGAACCGATTATGGATGTGGAAGTAGTAATGCCAGAAGAGTTTATGGGAGATGTGATGGGTAACTTAAATTCAAAACGTGGACAGATAGAAAGTATGGGCGATAGAGGTCAGGCAAAAACAGTTAAGGCAAAAGTTCCTCTATCAGAAATGTTTGGTTACACAACAGAGCTTCGTTCCATGACTCAAGGGCGTGCAAGTAATACAATGGAATTTGCACATTATGCGAAGGTTCCGGGTAATGTTGCGGAGAAGATTAAGGAGGCACGAGGAGTTGCCTAAAGGCTGAAAGCCTAAAATCCGAAATCCGAATATCGAAATCCGAAACAAGCTTAAAATTCGAATGTCTAATATCGAAACGTAGTATAAAAGTGAAATTTAGTATTTAAGTGAATGTTATGAATAAACAGTATGATTTGGAGGATAGAACCTTGTTTTTTGCTAAGAGTGTGAGAGCTTTTGTAAAGAAATTGTCAAAATCAGTAGCGAATTTTGAAGATATAAAGCAATTGGTTCGATCTTCGGGTTCCGTTGGCGCTAATTATATTGAGGCCAATGAGTCTTTGAGTAAAAAAGATTTTATTTTTCGTATTAAGATTTCTAGAAAAGAGGCTAAAGAGAGTCGGCTATGGTTAAATCTTGTTGATATTGAAAATAATGAGGTATTAGAAAAGGAGAGAGGTGAATTAATACAAGAATCTACTGAGTTAATGAATATATTTGGTTCGATTGTTCGTAAGTGTGAAAAATAGGTTTTGAACATTTGAATATTTGTGCTTAGAATTTGTTTCGGATTTCGATATTCGGATTTCGAGTTTTTTAAGTTTACATTCTCTCTCAAAATATGATACAGTCCTTAGTGGTATTAATAAAAATTAAAAATGAAGAAGAAAAAAACTTTTTTGAAAGTTCTTAACTGGCTTAAAGATGCTGGTTTTAAAGCAATTGTAATTCTTTTAATTGTTGTTGCTGGATTTACTGCTGCAGCAATAGCTTGGCCTGAGAATGAACCTAATCCAACTACCGGTGTTGTTGGTATGTTTGTGGGGGAATCAACGGACGCATATGGTGCAGGTGGTGCACGAGGTTATGATGAGGTGAATGATTTGTGTTCAAATCTTGCAATTGCACTAGGAAGTCATATTTGTACACAGGATGAGATGATAAACAGCCTTAACCACGGAAATTCTGTAAATGCACCTGTATTTAAATATTTTGATCCTCCAACACAACCTAACCCGTATCTTTGGATAAATAGTGGTCCTCCAGGTTATACTTCTAATGCTAACGATTGTAAGGGGTGGGCAAAGACAGATAGCCCCTTGTCTAATCAGAATTTTGGTAGAATATGGAATTTTGATGAGCAATATGGTGGATTACTTCCGTGTGATAATGCTGGTTTTAAGTTTGCTTGCTGTAAATAAGACCACAGATTGTGCAGATTTAATGGATTTAACAGGATTGATTAGTATGATGGAGCAGGATTACATGATTAGTATGAAGTTGGTCATAGTAATCTACAAAAACAATAAAATTTAAAATTTCAAAAGATGCAAAACAAAAAAATATTTTTATTAAGCTTAATATTACCAATTACCTTTTTGGCAGTTTTTTTTGTTCCTAATGCATTTGCAGCATATGAATGTACTATTCAGTATGATAGTAATCAAAACCTTAATGGTAACAACGTATCACAGCCAGCCGCAACAACTGAAGCATTGTTGAATAGTTGTTGTTATCAGGCAGTAGATGAGCCGTATTCAGGTGTTTCATGTAGGCCTATTAATAAATTTTTACAGAAGCTTGGGGGTGCTGTTGTTTGTGAAACGTCTGTAAATTTGATTACAAAAGCAGAATCTCAACAAACTAACAACCGTAAGACCTTTAACTGTTTTACAGGTTCAACACCAAATACATGTCGTGCGGGATGGTGCCCAAGTGGTGGTGAATGTGAAAAAGATAATGGTTTTAGCTGTCCTGTAGGTAAAAATCGTGTGAATATTTGTCCTGGTGGTTGTGGTTCTTGTAATCAGGATTCTGTTTATTGCCCTAGTAATGTTTCTACAGATGCGGGAACATGTATTGGTTCATTGGAATGTTCTTCGGCACCTTCTTGTAATCTAAAAAAATATGGTCCTGGCATAACTAATCCAAATGATGCAAATTCATGTGTGAATCAAGGAAAGGATGTTGCAAATTTTTGTACCGGAGAGTGTACTGGATGTTCAGCCGGATATACGGAGTCTGGTCGTAGCCAGGGGGCTTGTATTCCATTTGCTCAACGTTTTATAGAAATATTTGATGATGGTTTAACATGGCTTGGTGGTCATATAATAGATATTGATGGTGATGGCAGTGCTGATGATATTGATGGTGATGGAATTGTTGAAGATAATGCTTATGATTATAGCCCAACCGGTCCAACCGGTCTTAGTGATACTTATTTAAAATCTGATGTTGCATGGAATCTTGATTGGAGTAATCCGGATTTACCACCTGGAATCAAATGGCTTTTAACTAATCTTCATACCTGTAAGATAGATGCGGATTGTGATTCGTATGGTTCAGGAATGTCTTGTTCCGCTTCTGGTCTTTGCTTTACGCCTGGTTATACAAATTATTCTTGTAACGATAATTCTGATTGTACAAAAATTGATGCAAGTTTGCTTTGTGATACAAATACAAATTTCTGTTATTACTCCGGTGGTGGTTCTACGGCTAAAACTTGCTCAAGCGATAGCGAGTGTGATTGGTTAGATGGTTTTGTGTGTACTGATGCTGGAAAATGTGGTTTACCGGGAGGTATTTCAAATAATTATTACACATGTTCCACTGATGCGAATTGTAGTTCGTATGGTGCAGGATATAAGTGTTCATCAAACGGATATTGCTATAACCCTAATGATGGTGATGGTTACCCTTGTGATAGCAATAGTGATTGTGATTGGTTAGATGGTTATACGTGTCAATGTGATTTTGGTGGTGGAGGTGAATGTATAACAACTGGGGTTTGTAAAATACCAACGCCAGAAGCAGATTTATTTTCTAAATTTGTGGGATTGACAGGTAATACAAATGGAAATGTAGGTGGATACGCTGCAACAGATGCTCTATGTAGTGCTGCTATAGTAGGTAGTCACGTTTGTTCTTCAGAGGAAATGATAAGTTCTTACAGGTCAAAAACTGCTGCATTAATTGGTATTACTGGTTCTGCTTGGATAAACAATGGTCCTCCAGGATATATTTTGTATCCAAATAATGATTGTACGTCTATTGGAGGAACTGGTGGTGCATGGACTGAAGGTGTTAGTTCTAAGGTTTTTGGTCCAATATGGAATTTTGTTAGAGAGGAATTTAAGGTTAGAACATGTAATAGTACTGTGCCATTTGCGTGTTGTAAGTAGTGAATATATATATAATTTTTAGATATGGAAAATAATAAAATTTTCAAATCAGCTAAATTAATACCGATTCTTTTATTTTTGGTTTTTAGTTTGATATTACCTCAATATGCCAATGCAGGCTTAAGCGAAAGCTGTTTTCCTGGTGTAGAGTGTGATGCTGGTGAAGACTATTACAATGACGATTGTAGATCTCATATTGAAACATTGGCTACTTGTGGCACTCCTCCAGCTAGCAAGTTTTATGGCTTTAGTTGTACTAATGGTTGTTATTTAAGGTCAAAACCTACTCCTGTTATTTGTCCCGGTGGAGTTCAGATTGCTGGTAGTTGTTATACAATTATGGATGTAATAGATCATAATAACTTATTTAAGATATGGGACGGTACGTTGTTATCAAGATTAGTAGTTTTACCTGATGCTGATTGTACTGATACATTTGTTCCTGCTTGGGATGATTCAACTAGCACATGGTATTGTGCGGAAGGTGGACATTGGACGGAGCATGCGAATGGTACAGATATTTTTTATAATAAAACAGGTCAACAGGTTGGTATTGGTACAGCGGCTCCTGCATATACTTTGGATGTGAATGGTGATACTAATATTACTGGAAATTTAAGAGTAGATGGTAATACTCATATTACTGGGGATTTAACAGTGGATGGGACAACAAATACTAAAGATTTGAATGTTACAGATACAGCTACTATTGAGGATTTGACTGTTACGGGTACTACAATTCTTAATGATTTGATTATTAATGGAGATAAAAGTGGTTTAATAGCTACGTTTGTTGGAATGACTAGTGGCTCTTATGATGGGGACCAAGAAGGATATAAAAATGTAACTGAGCTATGTGCAGGTCAGTATGGTAATAGTCATGTATGTACTGCTCAGGAGATGATTAATTCTTATAATAAGAATGTAGTACCTGTTCTTACTGGTAAGGTTGCTTGGATTAATGTGGCTGGACCAGGTAATGTTAGTCCCGCTGTTAATGATTGTAATGGGTGGAGTGATGATTACTCTACTGGAGATTATTATGGTACTGCTTGGGTATTTGATGCAAGTGCGGCGGGTGTTGCTCCTTGTAACGCTACATTTTCCTATACTTGTTGTAAGTAATGAGTGCTAAATTTATGAAAAATATTTTTAAATCAAATTATACAAATTTAAAGAAAAGAAATATGAAAAAATTTATAGTTAAAAATTTTTATTATCTGGGCGCAATTGGGTTATTTTTTGTCATATTTATTGTGAATTCTTCGCAGGCATATGCAGTTGGCGAAACGTGTAGTATTCCTATTGGTGCAGCGAATGCAAATTGTTGTACAGCACCGCCAATAATAGAATTAACTGGGGGTTGTGCAGATGGTCAATATTGGATTGGGTCTGCAAGTGGGGGTAAGTGTGTAGATAATCCAAGTTCAACTTGTACAGAAAAATTTAGTTGTTTAACAGGTGGATGTGTTAATAGGGATACAAATAGATGGGCTAGGGTGTTATATGATTCATTGCCTGGTGGAGAAGATGTTTTTAAAATATGGTATGGAGATGTTAAAGGAAGATTAATAAGTCTCGCAGATACTGATTGTAATGATGGCGAGGTTCCAATATGGGATAACAATACTAAGGTATGGGCGTGTGGAGCTAATGGTGGTGGTGGAAGTAGTGTTTGGACAAAAAAGGCAGATAGTACGGTTTATTATAATGATGGGAATGTTGGGATAGGGACTAATGTGCCTACAGATAAACTTGATATTACGGGCGCAATAAATACAAATAAAGGTGCTACTACTGGTGCTGTTGCTTTAAAGGTAAATGGCAAAGAGGCGTTGTGGTCTGATGGAAGTACGTTTAGTTGGGGGTATGGTGGTAATATGAATGTTTTTGCCGATAAAGTTATAATAGGTTCAACAGGAGCACCAAATGCTTCTTTAACAGTTGTTGGTAGTGCTACAATTGGGTCAGGTGCTACTGCTAATGTTAATCAATCATTTTCTGCAGGTTTATCTACTGATGCATTTGGGGATAGATCTGTAGCATTTAATAATGATACAACGGCTTCTGGTGCTGAATCTATGGCTATAGGTAATAAAACTCATGCGATAGGACGAGCTTCTGTTGCCATGGGAAGAGAAACAACTGCTAGTGGTGATGCTTCTACAGCTATGGGGGTCGAAACTGAGGCAAGTGCTAATATTTCTACTGCAATGGGTTATCAGACAATTGCTAGCGGTTTTTATTCCACTGCGATGGGTGAAGACACAGACGCGACCAATACTGCGGCAACTGCTATGGGTTATCAGGCTTATGCAGGAGGTTATGCTTCTGTCGCTATAGGAAAAAATGCAAGAGCTACTGGTTATGCTTCAACAGCTATGGGTTGGGATACTTCCTCTGTTTCTAATGCTTCGTTTGCTTCTGGAATGGGATCTTATGCAACAGGGGATGCTTCAACAGCTATGGGGTTTTATTCTAGTACTTTTAGTAATGCTTCAGTGGCTATAGGTTATAGAAATAAGGCAACTTATGATGGTGCAACTGCGCTTGGAAGTAATATGGATTTTAGTGGTGCTTATGGTGTAGGAATTGGATTAGGGAGTGGTGTAAAAACGGTTTATTCTCCTGGGAATTTGGTAATTATGGGGGGTAATGTTGGGATTGGAACGGCTTCTCCTTCTCAGGCGTTGGATGTTGGTGGTAATATTACAGCGTCTGGTAATATTATTGCTAATAATAATGTTTATGGTACTAGTGGGGAAAAGACTTGGGGGACGCCTGGTGGTGGTTCTGTGGCTTGCCCTGATGGTATGTATATGATAGGGGTAAAAGTTGATTATGTTACTCATCAAACTACGCCTTATTGTGCTGAATTGTAATTATTTATGTATTGTTAATTGAATATTAAAATTATGAACAAACAAATCCCTGAAGAAAATAGTTCTCGTGATTGTAAAACTGCGATGTACCCGATAATAATTGTGGCTATTGTAGTTGCGCTTTTGGCATTTACCGGTGGTTTGTATTTTGGTGAAACCAATGTTTTTTCATTCTTTAACAATAATAATGTAAGTCAGGTTGTTAATGTAAAACATGTTGATAAAAAGGTTGATGAAAAGGTTAAAAAAGGTTCTTATGAAGATGGTTATAATGCAGGTTTGGCGTTAGCACGTAAAAAGTTGGGTGTACCTGAAGATAGAGTTGTTCAGCAATTATCTAATGTTGTTGTTAAATCGATTAGTGGTAATGATATTGTGGTTGAGTTTAATGCATCGGTTTTAGATATTTTTGCGGATGGAAAAGTAACTAGAACTGTTAAATTGTCTGATGAATCATCGATTGAAAGGCATGAAAGTAAATCTATGGATGAAGTCAAAAAAGAATATGAGGAGTTTGAAAAAAAGATGAAGGCTTTACAAAAACGTTCTGAAAATGGTGAAGGTGTTGATGATGAGATGCATGAGTTTGCTTTTCCTACTTCATATACAGTTAAGAAGATGAAAATAGGTGAGCTTAAGGTTGGTGATGTTGTAACTGTTGCAAGTGAGGCTGATATTAGTAAATCTGATGTGTTTGAAGCTAAAACGGTTGTGTTAAATGTATCACATTCCGTACCTGTAGATGTAGCTCCTGTGGATTCAGTGGAGGTATCTGAGGATGTGGTTTCTGCTGTGGATTCAGTAGAAGTATCTGAGGACGTAGTACCTTCAGATGTTGAAGAATTGCCATTAGATGAAGATACTGAAAATCCTTCTTAGTTTAACTCAATTGCTCTCATAACTCCGATTTACCTAAAATTCTTTTGATATATAACTTCGTTAGAATTTGCTTAAAATACTATGGCATTTATTCACAAATCCTGCCTCGTTATCCATCAGAATAATGCTTATCTAATTTCGAACTTATGAGAACAATTGAGTGTATTATTTTTTAATTTTTTATATTATGAAGCGTAAGATTTCTGTTTTATCTGTAGTAATAATAGTTTGGTTGGTGTTTTCAGTTTTGTATGTAGGTTATACTCAGTATAATTATCTCCGAAAATATGTTGCTGATGCTTCTTATCAAAAAGGTCTTAGTGATGCGGTGACACAGGTTATTCAGCAGGCACAGAAATGTGAAGCTTTCCCAATTACTATTGATAAACAAGGTGTAAAGTTGATTAATATTGCTTGTTTGCAGAAGAATGATGGTGTAGTTGCTGATGTAACTCCTGCTAAAGTAACTCCTACTGAAACTGAATAGTTTAGGGTGATGATTGTATTGTTTGAAATAATATCTAGGATTGTTTTTTGATGTTTTTAGATGAGAAATATTTTGGTTTTTCGAAAAACTTTTGACACCATATTCCTTAACTGCTAAAATCTTTCGTGCTTATTTTAATTTTGTGTTTTGTTATTTGTATTTAGTGATTTGTGTTTGATTTAGGTGTCTATATTACAGAATATGAGTTACAATTTATGAGATAAATATTTTATAATTTTAATTTAAATAATTA
>JAOZLT010000054.1:0-5860 GCA_029934675.1 Candidatus Altimarinota bacterium
ACACATTTTTTGGAGAACTTTCACAGTTGTATTTGGCTGGGGTGTGAGGGGTTACGGAATTTTTTATTGATATATTCATTAACATATGTTATAATACCATAAGGTATAAAATTAATTTAACACATTATGAAAAGAAAAAATTATCCATCATCAAAAGAGAATATTGATCGATTGATTGGTGTAGCCAGAAGTGGAAAAGGGTTAGTTGCTAAGCAAAGAAAGGTATTGCGCGACTATTTAGCTGGCGCAGTAAGTTCCAACGAACATACTCATGAAGTTGCAATGCATATTACAGAAATACGAGAGGCTCTTAATCTAAAAATTTCTGGAGACAGAGAGAATCGATACGTTAAAGATTATAGAGAGAAGCAATATAATTCAAAAAAAAGTTATCATGAAAAATGTACAGAAAATGGGATAGAAATCAGCGTCGGTTGGGATGTGGGTCATAATGACTATACCATTTATTTCCCACAAATTGATTTAGATTACGCATGGAATGAGGAAACCTCTGATCAGGTTATTCGTATTACACAACTTCCTGATGTTGCTAAGCAGATTTATGATTATGCAGTTAAACAAGCTTCACAAGTTAAAGATGTTTATGAGCTTTATAGAAGGGTAAATGCTTTTAAAGCAGATTTTCCTTATGACGAAGAAGATTTAGAGGAATTTGGTGAAGTAGCGTAAAATAACCGATATGGATGTATAATAACCCAAGAAAAATATAAAAGCCCACCCAGTAAGTTGGAGGGCTTTTTGATTATATTAAATATTTTTTACTTAATATTTGGATTTATGTTATTTTATCATAGTTAAATAATCTGTAGGCATGACCCAAGTCACATAAAATCTCGAATTCGTAAAAAAGCCTACCGTAGTTTGGGAAATTTCGAACCGGAGAAAGTTAATTAATTACTTTTAAATTTAGCATATGAATCAAGAAATATTTGTACTTCTAAATAACATCCGATCTCTTCATAATGTAGGCTCTATTTTTCGTACATCAGATGGAGCCGGTGTGAAAAAGGTTTATTTAACAGGCCAAACAGGTTATCCACCTCGTGAAGAAATTACTAAAACAGCAATTGGTGCAGAGAAAGTAGTTCCTTGGGAATATTATATCGACCCGATTGATGCTATAAAAAAGTTAAAGAAAAAAGGGGTTCAGATTGTGGTGTTGGAGCAGACTGAAAAATCAGTTGATTATAAAAAGTTCAAACCAAAATATCCACTCTGTCTAGTTGTCGGTCACGAAATAGATGGTGTTTCGGATGAAATACTCGAACTGTGTGACTCAGCAATCGAAATACCGATGTGCGGTAAAAAACAGTCACTGAACGTGAGCGTAGCATTTGGTGTAGCAGTTTATCAGATAGCCAAATAACTCTTAACCTACCTTTGCCGGCAGGCAGGCTCTTAACTCTTAACTCCTAACTCCTAGCTCCTAACTATTTTGTATGCGTCGGCTCTCCATAAATATACGAGTATAAAGGTTATTAACAAATTCCTCCGATAACTCATTTTCTTTAACTAACACTTTTAGTCTTTCTCTGATTTTTTTCTCACGTTCTTCATCAGTAATATTGGTACCGGATTCATTTTTCATACGTCCGATTTCTTTTACTAAATTCATGCGTTTTGCGAGCAGTTCGACTATTTGTTCATCTATTTCGTCGATTTGATTACGTTTATCTTTCATATTTAAACAAGGTAATAATGTAACGATATAACTTTACAATCTTAAATTGCAAGTCTCAAGCCCTATTACTTCGTTATGTTGTTATTTTGTTACATCGCCTTATGCAAAAACTTATTTGCTTTAAAGAGGGTAAGATGTTAAAATCTGAACAAAATTGCATTAATAAAAATATTATGGACGACACATCAAACCCATCATCAGACGACAATCAACAACAGGCTCAACCACCAACTGATCAAGGTGGGCAACCACCAGTGTCTCAACCAGCAGGCGGTCAGCCTCCAGCAACACAAACAGGCGGACAACCAGCAGGGGGTCAGAAGAATTTGGGCGGAATTATGGAGGAAAATGTTGATATTAGCTCCTTGGTATCCAATGCGGGTGATAAACAACAGATTCAGGATTTTATTGCCAGTATAAAAGTTCCTGCTCATCCAAATACTAAATTTGAAGAAAAGAAATTTGTAGAACTTTTGGCAACTTCAATTTCATTAACTCAAAATGAAAAAAAGAAGATTATAGAGGCAATCCCACAGCTTTCACAGTTTCAGGTGGATGAATTGATGAAGATATTTGTAGAAGAACAGCAGAAGTTTACTGAACTTGAAAAAAAACATGCTGAACAGATAGCTGAATTGGAAAAACAGCATCAATCACCAGAAGCTGAAAAAGAAAAGGCTGAGGAGGTAGCATCAAAGATTAATGAGGAAAAAGAGGCTGAGGATCTAAAAAAGTCACTGGGACTTTAGCTAATTACAAAGATTATTTATAATATTTAATTAAGCTATTGTAATATACTAATTTTATAGCACTTGGAGTTTTTTAACTTTGAGATGATAAATAAGCTTGATAATATATACAAAATTATATACTTTAATCACCCAACTTCCCTCCAATATGAAGTTGTAACAAAAACAGCTATTTTTATTAATAAATAAAGTTATGGCAGAAAAAGAAACGCAAAATCAAGAAACTGATGTGCAAAAGAAAAGGGTAACAATATTATTGGTAGACGATATGCCTATGATTATTAGTATGATTAGAAGGCAAATTAGTGTAATAAATGGGAAAAATTATGATATACATAGCGCTAATTCCGGTAATGATGCAATAAAAAAAATCGACGAACTAGGAGGTTTTGATGCTCTTTTAAGTGATTTACAAATGCCAAATGGATCAGGAAAGAAATTATACAATTATATAGCTGAAAAATTTCCACATTTAGAAGCCCATGTTGGATTTTTTACTGGTGACCCAGGACAATACAATGGTTTTGCACGAACTATGATTGCTCAAGAGCGCCTAATTAATAAACCTTTTACCACAACCCAATTACGAAATCTATTAGAAACTGTACTAGAAGGTAAATCTCCCATTAAGAGTTAAGCCTTAACTGTTTCCTTCTTCTTAATCTTAAGTTCAACTTTCATAAAGGTTAACTCTTCTTTATTAGGCAAGCGACCTATTTTAACGACATCACCTTTTTTGAAATCACCAGTTAGTATTTTTTCAGCCAATGGGTCTTCAATCAAATCCTGAATTTTACGTCGCACGGGACGAGCGCCGTATTGTGGTGTATAGCTAAGTTTAGCTAGTAGCACAAGAGCCTCACTTGTAGCTTCAACCTTAATATCTCTTTCTTCAAGACGAGTATTTAAGTCATCAAGTTGAAGCTTAACGATTTCTTGTATATTCTCGTGAGTTAGTGGTTTAAATACTATAGTTTTATCTATCCTATTTAGGAATTCAGGACGAACAGCGTCTTTTAACTCTTTAAGTACTTGCTCTTTCTTATCATTGAAATCATCTTCAGCTTCTTTAAGTTTATTACCTGTTAGTGCAAAACCGATTTTACCAGCCTCTTCAGTAAGTTTTTTAGCCCCAATATTACTGGTCATAATCACAATCGTATTTGTGAAATCCACTTTCTTGCCTTTTGCATCAGTTAGGCATCCATCTTCCATAACTTGGAGGAGAATATTAAAGAATTCAGGATGGGCTTTTTCAATTTCATCAAACAATACAACACTATAAGGTTTTCTTCTTACAGCCTCAGTTAATTGTCCCCCTTCTTCATAGCCAACATACCCGGCAGTTGCACCAATAAGTCGAGATACATTATGCCTTTCCATAAATTCACTCATATCTATCTTAATAAGCGCATCAGGATTGTTGTAAACTTCTCGTGCCAGTGTCTTTACTAATTCTGTTTTACCAACACCAGTGGGCCCTAAAAATATAAATGAGCCGATTGGACGATTATGGGCTCCAATTCCCACTCTTGCTCTACGAATAGCTTTAGAAATTTCTCCAACAGCCTCATCTTGACCAATAATATACTTACCTAAAGTTTTTTCCAGATTAGCAAGCTTTTTACTTTCATCTTTCATAAGTTTTGCAACAGGTATACCGGTTATTTTAGCAACCGTTTTTGAAATATCATTTTCATCAATTGTTACTCGTTTAGCTTTATTTTGAGATTCAGCCTTTATTTTTTCAATTTTTTTCAATAGAACTTCTTTTTTCTCTTTTAGTTTAGATGCTTTTTCATATTCCTGTGCATAAACTTCTTTCTCAATTTTTTTCTCAATTTGAGCTATTTCCTCCTTTTCCTTTCTGATAGTAGGAGTATTAAATTGGCTCCTCGCACCCATCAAAGCAGCTGTCTCATCGATAAGATCAATAGCTTTATCTGGTAGGAATCTATCAGTTAAATATCTCTTAGATAGCCTAACAGAAGCTACAATTGCTTCATCTGAAATAGTAATATTATGGAATTTCTCATAGGTTGGACGAAGACCTGTAAGTATTTGTTTACATTCATCATTGCTTGGCTCTTCACATAATATCGGCTGAAAGCGCCTTTCTAATGCTTTATCTTTCTCAATTTGCTTTCTGTATTCATCAATTGTCGTAGCTCCGATAATTTGCATAGAACCACGTGAAAGAGCGGGTTTTAACAAATTTGCAGCATCTAAGCTACCTTCTGCAGAGCCAGTTCCGGATAAAGTGTGTATTTCATCAATAAAAAGGATTATTTCATTGTCAGCTTTAGCAGCTTCATCAATGATATTTTTCATTCTTTCTTCAAATTCCCCTCTGTACTTAGTTCCTGCAATTACATTACTAAGAGATAACAATAGGATTTCCTTATTAAGCAAGGCATCAGGTACATTATCTTCAACAATAGCTTGAGCTAATCCTTCTACAACCGCAGTTTTACCAACACCCGGATCGCCAATAATAACAGGATTATTTTTAGTTTTACGGTTTAAGACATGAATCATCCTCTCAATTTCTTTTTTGCGGCCTATAATTGGATCGATTTCACCTTTTTTGAACTTATGATTTAAATTAGTTGTAAAGTAATCAAGAGCAGGAGTTTTGGTTTTAGGTTGATTGCCTTTTTGATGAGGCTCTTGCTGTCCTATAGGACTAGCTCCACCAAATTGTGGAATATCTTTGTGTTGAAATGCATCGCCATAATCAGATGATGAGTTAGGATTAAACATAACACCTTGTAGCCCTTGAAGGAACTTATCAAGACTAGTATTTACTTGCTGAACATCCTTTTTGCGAGCATTGGCCATTTGTTCAAACATTTCTTCAATCTGCTTCTTAAAATCAATCGGATTAACATGCATATTATCTAAAATCACCGTAGCGGCACTTTTATTTTGTGAAACTAAAGCAAATAACAAATGTTCTGTACCGACAAAAGGATGGTTGAATTTGTGAGCTACCTTAACAGAATCTTCGATTATTTTAGTCAGATAAGAAGATAATCCATGTTGTACCTGCTTGGCTTCAGGCTCTTGATTGGAAGCATTATCCAATATCATTCGTACATTTTCTAGTGACACACCCGCACCAGTGAGTATTGAAAATGCTAATGATCTTGGATTGCTTAAAAGTCCGATTAGCAAATGCTCACTGCCTATATAAGGCAGGTTGTTTTTACGGGATTCTTCTTCCGCAACACTCAATGCTTGTTTTGCATTAGGGGTAAATTTGTCAAAGGGTGATATAGGCATAATTTTTAATTCTTAATTTTTAATTTGGTAGCTAATACTAGCACAAAAATATCACAAAAAACACTTGCTATATGTGGCATGTATTACATAGTTTTCCGACAGAAGTCAGAGTAATTTTTTGCAT
>JAOZLT010000054.1:5960-8689 GCA_029934675.1 Candidatus Altimarinota bacterium
ATATGTGGCATGTATTACATAGTTTTCCGACAGAAGTCAGAGTAATTTTTTGCATTGTATTTTTGTTTTTGCGATTGTACACAAATATTATACAGTAAAGTCTGAAAAACACCATAAAAAAAGGTTGATAGAATTTAGATATCTTACCTTTATATATTAAGAGGATAAAGATGTCGAAAAAATCGACAACAAAATTTTAAATTTTATACAATACCAATATTTCTTTGTTATTGTAGATAATACTATTAATTATTTCTGCCATATATTGATTGTTATTATTTAACACTCCGTTACTGCAAGCGAAATACCGATTATCGTAATCTAAACAATATTTATAAAAAAGCTTACCCTACTACACTCCCTATAAACTCCTTATACCCCTTAACAAACTCACTAGCCGAGACAGGTTTCTTCCCCTCCATCTGCATTTCCTCCAAAAGCAGTGCATCTTTTTTACATTTAACTAATATCGCATTACCTTGTTGGATTATAGTTCCAGGTTTTTCAGTACCGTCGTAAGAGTAAGATTGAGCTGACAGTATCTTAATCCGTTTACCTTCCCAAAATGTATGTGTTCCAGGCCAGCCAGCCAAACCTCGGACCTTTGCGGAAATGGAGTCAGCCGATTCGTTCCAGTCGATAGCGCCATCAGTTTTATGAATTTTTTTGCAATAGGTGGCATGCTGGTGGTCTTGGTGATGAGCCTCCAATCCATCCTCGACAATCTCAAAGAGAATATCAGGTGTTTTTTCGGCAGTAAGTTTAGATAGTTTATCGAGCAGTGAAATAGCATTGTCATCGTTCGATATTGGCATCTTCGATTCGGCATAAACCGGTCCCGTATCCATTTTTTTAACCATTCGCATAATACTGATACCTGTCTCAGAATCCTGATGTAAAAGAGATTGCTGAACAGGGGATGCACCACGGTGTTTTGGGAGAAGGGAAGCGTGCACATTTATACATCCATACTCAGGCATATCGAGTATGCCAGATTTCAAAATCTGTCCATAAGCCATTAACACAATCATATCCGCACCAGCTTTCTTAATTTGTTTAATGCTATCCTCAAAATTAATATTCTCAGGCTGAAAGACTGTTAGCCCGAGTTCCTCGGCTTTTAGTTTAATAGGGGACGCCTTTAGCTCCATTTTACGACCAGCAGGTTTATCGATTTGGGTAACAACAAGCTTAACCTCAAACCGCTTGTCCAATGACAGAGTTTGGAGTAGGGGAGCGCCTATATCAGCAGTGCCGATAAATACAATTTTTATTTTCATAATTCAATTATAGTTTAAAAATTGTTAATGACCAATTCCGAATTTCCAATTTCCAAATAATGTTTAAATATTCGTCCGCCTAAGGCGGAGGAATATGGTCGAAGACCATGAAGGTAGTTGAATGGTTATTCAAAATTCAGAATTTAAATATAAAATATAAATATATAAAGAAAGCTATAAACATTTAATCAACCCCAATTACTTGTCAGTTTTTTTCAAATCGGTTAGTTTTATCTCTTAAGTTAATTCACGTGAGACTTGAGACTAAAAATAATAAATATTAAATAAAAAATAGAAAATGGATTTTAACCATCCGGATCTACAAAAAATAGATAACCTCATAAAACAAAGTAAAAGAATCCTCATAATCCCACATAAATCTCCCGACGGCGATACTATTGGTGCCTCTTTGGCGATGTATCAGGTTTTAAGGGGGATGGATAAAGATGTAGACGTTATATGTACAGATCCTGCACCGGAAGAATTTACATTTTTGCCGAACATTGAATTTTTGCAGGTCGGTGAACCGACGCTGGATTATGATGCGTACTTTATTTTAGATGCAGGTGCAATTTATTTAACGGGATTTCATGAATCTCATCCTAAACTTTTCGATAAAAGTCTTGAAGTGGTAAATATCGACCATCACCAGTCGAACGATTATTACGGAAAATATAACATTGTTGAAAAAGAAACCGCCTCAGCCACAATAGTTATATATAAGATGTTTATGGAGCTTGGATATCCGATAGATCGTTATACAGCAACTTGTCTTTTAACAGGTATATATACAGATACAGGTAGTTTTATGCACTCAAATACATCATCAGAAGTATTTAGGGTAGCTAGTAGACTTATGGCTAAAGGTGCTAATTTTAGGTCAATATCCAAAGAAATCTTCAATACCACCAAAATATCAACTATGCGTTTATGGGGTAGAGTTATGAGAAAAATTAATAAGACCCCAGAGGGGATAGCGATGTCCGTTGTAAAACAAAAGGATTTTGATGATACGGGGGCTGATTATAGTGAGATGACAGGTGTTGTGGATTATATAAATTCAGTACCAGGTGCACAGTACAGCGTAATACTTACTGAAAAAGGAGGTAAAGTTAAGGGATCACTCAGAACTCTTAAAGAAGAAGTGGATGTGGCTAAGATTGCGTCGGATTTCGGGGGAGGTGGTCATACTAAGGCAGCAGGATTTACAATACCTGGAAAATTACAGAAAGAGGTGCGATGGAAGGTGGTTGAATAAACTCTAAAAAATTCAAATATCCTATATCCTTAAAGTGCGATTAAATCCCTCATACTTCGGAGTAAATCGCACTTGTTAGTTGTTTTGAGACTTTTTGATATTATTTAAAGTTTTGATAATTTGAAATACAAAAGGATCAGGAGTTTTTTTCCTTGAATAAATAATTCACCCATAAATCTTAGCTATATGAT
>JAOZLT010000326.1 GCA_029934675.1 Candidatus Altimarinota bacterium
GGTAGTAATAATATTTGTCATATTACTGCTGTTAATAGCAAAATTGACCATAAACCCATCTTCAGGAAGTTCATAAGCAAATGTCAGCATTCCCTCATTTCCGGCATTAATCACAAAATCAATTTTGTTTGAGCCTTGCTGTACAGGTGTAAAATAGAGGTCGTTAGTATGAAAGACTCTATTGTTGTGGGTAAAGGTAAATCCGAAACGGTTATCATCACCTGAAAATAGAATTAAGGGCTGCTTATCGTGAGTAAGATAGTTTTTGAGTTCTACAGAATATATTCTTCCTCCTTTAGAGGAGAAGCTAACTTTAACTTCTTTATTTTCAAGTGTAATAAATTTGTTCTCACCTTCAGCAGCTTCAGAAAACAGTCCGAATCTTTGAACTAATTCATTCTGTTTTTCAGGGGTGTCCTTGGGTGCTGGTAAAACTTCTTTAATTGTTTCGTTCTTTTCTTCCGCTACTTTGTTAGCTTCAAGCATAGTTTGCTCAACCTGCCTTAAGGAGTCACGTTGTCTTTCCATACTTTTCAGCTGCTCCTCTGATGGTTTGTTCATCCACCAAAAAAAAGCCAGAATTCCTGTAATAAGTAAAATTCCTGTTATTGAATTCCTATCCATGTATCTAGTTGTTTAATCGTTTATTATTAATTGATGCTTTTATAAATGATGAAAATATAGGGTGTGGTTTTAGCACTGTACTGCTATATTCAGGATGAAACTGAACCCCTACAAACCATTTGTGTTCGGGCAATTCCATAATTTCAACCAATCCGGTGTCAGGGTTATGACCTGATGCTATCATTCCGGTTTTTTCGTAAATATCTAAATATTCATTGTTAAATTCATATCTGTGGCGATGCCTCTCCTGTACCAATTCTGTTTGGTATGCATCATAAGCATTTGTGCCTTTTTTCACTTTACACTCATAAGCACCCAGTCGCATTGTACCACCCATATCAGTAACATTTTTCTGATCTTCCATAAGATCAATTACCGGATAAGGAGTATTGATGGCCATTTCGGTGGAGTTGGCATCTTTATAGCCCAGAACATTTTGCGCGTACTCAATAACAGCACACTGCATACCAAGGCAGATACCCAGAAATGGATAGTCGTTTTCGCGAGCAAACTTAACGGCCTGAAATTTCCCTTCTATTCCTCTATGACCAAATCCCGGAGCAACAAGAATACCATCCATATCATTCAATTTCTCTTTAATGTTTTTATGATTAAGTTGTTCGGAGTGAATGAGGTGTATCTTTACTTTATAATCGTTGTATGTAGCTGCATGAGTTAATGACTCAATTATTGATTTGTATGCATCTGTAAGCTCAACATATTTACCTACTAAACCAATATTTACAATCTTTTTGGCGTTTTTGAGTTTTGCTAAAAATGTTTTCCAATCTTTAAGTTCAGGTTTATTATCTACTGGAAGGTTAAGTTTTTTTAGTACAGTTTGGTCTAGTCCCTCTTCCTGCATCTTAACAGGAACTTCATAAATTGAAGATACATCAATAGACTGAATAACAGATTTGATATCAACATTACAAAAAAGAGCTACTTTTTTACGTATATCCTGAGATAAATCTCTCTCTGTTCTTAAAACAAGAACATCGGGTTGAACTCCTGTTTCGAGTAGTGCTTTTACTGAGTGTTGAGTTGGTTTAGTTTTTAGTTCGCCTGACGCTTTTAGGTAAGGAACCAGTGTAAGATGAATCACAATAACTTTTTCATGGCCAAGTTCCCATTTCATTTGACGAACAGCCTCTATGTACGGCAGCGATTCAATATCACCAACTGTTCCCCCTATCTCTGTAATTACAACATCGAAGTTGTGTTTGGTGCCGAGGATTTTAATGTTTCGTTTTATTTCGTCGGTAATATGTGGGATTATCTGTACTGTCTTGCCCAAATAATCACCTTTTCTCTCTTTGTTAATTACATTTTGGTAAATACGACCGGTAGTAACATTGTTTGCCTGTGATGTAGGAACATTCAGAAACCTTTCATAATGCCCCAAATCAAGATCGGTTTCAGCCCCATCAACGGTAACATAACACTCACCATGCTCATACGGATTAAGTGTGCCCGGATCAACATTAAGATATGGATCCAACTTTTGGATGGTAACTTTATAACCTCTTGCTTGTAAAAGTTTAGCTAACGAAGCTGAAATAATTCCTTTTCCTAGTGAGGAGGTAACGCCTCCGGTCACAAACACATATTTTGTATCTGACACTGTTATTGTGTTTTTATTTGTTCTGTTAATTATTAACCTTTAAATTTTAAAAAGTACAAAGGTAGAAAATTTGATGCAATTAAGATAAAAGAGATGGATTAATTTGTTCAATACACATCTGAAAATACAAAGTTATTAGATAAGCAATAAAGCTTTTACCGAGTGGTGTGCGTGGAGCAGCATCGCGGAAGTTTCACTATTTATTTTTCGCTCTCTGGATTTTCACGATTTAAGGGATTTTCATTTTGTACTTCAGGTACTTTTAAACCTTTCAAAAATCTTGTCTTTTTACTTGCAGGAGAGATCATATATATAAATGATTTTTCTCCAAGCCTCACTCTTTGCTTCCTTTCACGAGGT
>JAOZLT010000055.1 GCA_029934675.1 Candidatus Altimarinota bacterium
CGGATACTTCTTTTCCGAGGATGTTTGCTAGGATGTTCATGGTTTTTTGTTTTTTTTTCACGCTACGGCGCGAAGGCGCGGCGGTTTTAACCCCTCTGCCCTACGGGCATCTCCCCTTGAAAAAAGGGGAGAATTAGGGGGTGTGTTTTATTTTTTGGGTTTAATTTTTGATTTTATGTGTTGGATGAGCCATTTTCCGAGCATGCCGGCAAGGCCACCTATGAAACCGTAAATTGAGACTTCAAGGAGTGTTTGAACCTGTATCCATCCATTTATCATGGAGATGCTGCTGAGGGTGAAGCCGGAGAACCAGGAGAAAATATTGTCTTTCGCAAATAGCATTGTGGATTGGAGGTTATAGGGAGGTCAAGGAGGTTATAAGCCAGCCCAGTTCGCCAGTTTCACCAGAAGCGACTAAATGAATAGTAGACCGGGCGGCAAGAGGGAAATCGGTGGAAAGGCCAGCAAGTAAATCACCTGAAAAAGGACGAATGGCAAAAGAAACATTGGAAACATTGGTGATAATCAGATAAAGGCCTTTGTTGCCCGAAAGAGGGGGGAGCTCTGCTCGATGACCTGAAGTTTGCTGGTTAAAAATCCAAACAAGGAATTTGTCAGAGACTGCCGTATTATCTTGAATAAAGTCAGAGATTACAACTTTAGGTGCTACAGAAAAAGGCAATAGTTGAACGGGAGAAAGAATCTGCCATCCGTAAATTGTGCCTGTGAAAAGAAGATGTATCACGGCACCAGAAGTGTCAAATGAATAGGCATCTGTTTCAGTATTGTTAATCCTGTTTCCATTCGGGTCTATTGTTAATGAGTGAGTGGCAAGTGTGCCACCGGCATCAATGAAACCAATAGAATCCCCTGGATAAGGGAAGGCAGGCAATGTAATTACTGCCCTGTCAGTTTCAGGCATGAGGATGAGACCTTCGCCTGCTTTTGCGGTGAATGGGTTGTTGTGTGTTAGGGGTTTCCATGTTAATGTGTTCATGATGCTTTGTTTTTAATTAAAAATCCTGATTTGAGTTTATATTCTGGGGCTACATAGGATGTGAAATCCTGTGTTTCGCAATATGTTTGCAGTAGGTTGTATTTTGATTTTGCCATTGCGTATATTTCAGAAAAAACAATATTGTCATCTGTGGAAGGTGTTGTGCCTCCTTCGTACATCTGCTGGTAGAAAAGGATTGCCTTGACAGCATAAGCCAGAAAGGGTTTTGCAAAGTCTGCAAGCAGGGTAGCGTATTTGCTTGCTGTTGGATTTGCTGAAACGTCTTCAAAGAGTGCTGTGGACATGGCCTGACGGGCATAGGTGAGTTCTGCCGTTGTGATGGCCGATTCCAGTATGTCATCTACCGTGATGGTGGTTGAGATGTAGGCTATGTCGAGGATTTCTTGTTTTGTTATGAGCATGGTTGTGAACTGTTATTGGTTAGTGAATCCCCCCTGCCCCCTTTGGGAAAGGGGGAGTTTGGGGTTTCTCATTTGTTTGAATCGTGGTTGGTTGAGTTTTCTTCATTTTGGGATTTTTCTGTTGTGAAGGTGTTTTTTAGTTGGGCGTAGTACATTTGTTGGGTTGGGTCTTTTGGGTCATAGTCCAAGCCTGATTCTCTGCGGAGTTCCCAGATATATTTTATAGGACTGATTCTGTACACAGGGGATTCGTTGGTTATTGTTAAGTCGGTTGCATTGAGGTTGAAATCGGTAAGTAGTTTTTGGAAAATGGTGATGTAACGGGATTGGTTTGTTTTGATGGTTGTTTTGAGTGCTACTTCATATTCATTGAGTATGCGTTGGGTGTCAAATCCTGTTTTTTCTCCAAAGAATGAAGCAAGTGATTTGAACCAATTGTGGATTGACAGAAGATTGGTATGTGCCTGTTGGTGAAGCATTGTCCAGTTGCCCTCTTCGTCTTTTGGGAATTTGATGAATTGGGCAGCTTCCCTTGATTGTCCGGGGCCTATGTCTGAAAGGTACTGGATGATTATTTCGTGTGCCTTTTCACTTTCAAAGCCTTTGTATTTATCAAATTCAGTGTCCAGTTCTGTTGCATCTTCATCAGAGTTTACTCCGGGGATAATCAATAAGCCAGAAGCAGAAAACTGGTTTTCAAGTCTTTTTCTGTTCCACACATCTGTTAATCCTGCAATGATTACTGAATCAATGCCAGCATACCATGTGGGCAGTCCATAATTTGAAAATTCAGGCTCGTATTGCTTGATATGAATGGCTGAATGGTACTGACCATCCTTGCCCTTTTCAAAGTAGGGGTACAATGGCAGGGTAGCCCTGTATTCGTTGTTTTTGCCCTTGTATTGCCTCCAATCGGGGTAAGTGATAATCTCTTTGGATTCAGCAGAAAGCCTCACCAATGAGCTGTCGATATGGTATAGCTGTATGTAGGATTTGTTTGCATCCGTGATGATTTCAAAATAAGCATTGCCAGTATTGAGTTCATCAAAAATGAGTTTGTAAAATACATCACGCAGGGATTCCTGATTGTTGTTTACGTTTTCAATGAATGAGGCAGTTGGTTTGTGTTCAGAAGCAAATCCATTGCCTGCAATGAAGAATGCTTTGCTGTTGAGAATTGCACGGTGGACAGCTACTGAGCGTGAAAGCTGGACTATTTGTTGAGGTAAAAGGTTGTCATCGCCAAAAGGGATGAAATCCTTTTTGTTTTGAAGGTCTATTGAGTCTGTGTCGAAAAGGTTTAGGAGGGGTTGGTAGTTGTAGGAGAAGAACCCCCCTGACCCCCCTTGGAAAGGGGGGAGTGAACCCCCCTGCCCCCTTTGGGAAAGGGGGAGTTTCCCCCCTTCCGTTAAGGTAGATTGGTCAGGCCCTTCGACTCCGCTCAGGGTGACATTTAGTGTTTTATTCCCCTTTTTCATTAGGCTATGGAAAGTCCGGCAGTTACGATGAGTTCTTTGTGGAGGTAGGCGGTTTGGGCTTTGTATTGCACACGGTAACGGCGAAGTTGTAAGTCTTGATTGTACCAGCTTTCAACGTCTTCACTGTCAAGTAAACCGTCTGTTCCGAACAGGAGGTTTTTTTGTGGGGCAAGGACAGCACGGTTTGGGAGTACGCCACCAAGGGCTGCAATCCATAAGTCCCAGTCGGGACGGATAAGGATTGGTATGCCTTCGTAAGATGGTGTTTGAACACCTTTGAATTGAATCATGTTGGCCATTTCCGTTCCCAGGGCTTTCCATGTTTTGAGTAAGTTTCTCCACATGCTTCGGCTGATGGTGAATACAGGATTAAGCTCCAGCATTTCGGCAGGCATGATGTCAATCATTTGTTCGAGCGTGGAGTCGGTAGAGTCAGTGGACAAAGCACCCGGAGCAACGGCAGCGACAGCGCTACTTTCTCCGAAGGAAGCTGTTCCGCCTACAGTGCCATGGGCAAAGCTAAATTTAGCACCGGCAACTTTGGCGGTGATGGTGATCTTTGCAGAAGCCCTTAGCACTGTGACACCATGTGCACCCCAAAGGGATTCGATGGTTGCTTTGTGGGAAGCCAGCCAGTTGGTGAGGGTTGTTGTAGCGTTGGTGTCGTAGTCTTCAGAAAAAGTCTGGTCGTTGATGGTGATGAATGCCGAAGTTGGGGCAGATGTCACTGACAAGGTTAAACCGATGGACTGCTTTGTACCTGCGGAAGCAACAGCCGGGGCAATGTTCTGCGCTGTAGGAATAACTCCTGTACGAAGTGCATTGATGAAGTGAGAGAAAAAGCCAGTGTAACCGGAGTAATTTTCGTCGATGATTCCTGTAGGAACTTTGGAATTATCGAGTACATTCTGTTGCATATCGGCAAACCACATCTGACGAATGAGGTCTTGTTGACCCGCCTGTGCGATTACGGGAAGGATGATCTTGTTCCAGATGTCGGGATTTTTCATGTTTTCGACATCGTCTTCTTTGTAACCGGAGGCAAGCATTTGCTCGACTACAGAACCCCAAAACTCACGGCCGTTTTGTTCAAATTCTATGGCCATTGGTTTAACGGTAATGTCCTGGTGGGTTAGTGCAAATCCACCACCGGGGGTGAAACCGGGAGCAGTCTTTGGTTTGGTGATCATCGAAGGACGGCTGATTTTGTTTAATCGCTCCGTACCTTTAATGTCGGTTCTTACTGTGATTGCGCCCCTGATGTCTTCACCCATAAACATTGGGTCGATGAAAAATTCAGAAAGGGATTGCTTTGTGAATGGTGGGCTGACGGATTGTGTGAAAATGTTGCTCATTGTATTTTAGGTTGAGGGTTAGAACCCCTCTGTCAGCTTGGGCTGACATCTCCCCTTGAAAAAAGGGGAGAATTGGGGGTTGCTCTTTGTTTTTAAGGTTTGGTTTTTAATTTTTTGCGGAGGTGTTGTGGCAATTCAGAAAGCAGGACTTTGCCTGATTCGTCTTTGTCTTTTGGGTTGATGTTGAGTTTGGGATCGCCGGTTTTAGGCGGTACGGTTGGGTTTGCTTTGAGTTGGTTGAGTTCGGTTGTCAGGTCGTCGAATTTGGTTTGGAGTTCTTTGTTTGCGGTTTCAAATTCTTTGATCCTGGTGGAGGCAGTGTCAAGGCTGGTGGTCAGGTTCGCGATGGTTTCTTCCTGATTCGGGACTACAACGGAAATTGATTTTTCAAGTTCTGTCAGTTGTTGTTCAAAAGAGGTTTGAAGCGTATCGAAAATTGACTGTTGGTCTTTTGACAGGCCTTCGGGTGCTTTTGCTGTGAAGTTGTCAGCAATCCAATCTTTGAGTTTGGTTATTTCATCTGAAAAGTTCATGTTTTGGTATTGTTTGTATTTGGTTAAAAATTCTGTTAATACTTCGGGTTTCTTTGAAAGCAGTTCAAATACTTGTGGGTGTTCATCCAGAAACATTGTAACCTGAGAGGCTAAATCATCGTGTTGAAAGGTCTCGAAAAGGCTGTCTGTTGCTGCCGGGGAGTCGACCAAGTCTGTAGCATACAAGGCTTTTATAGTGGCGAATTGCTTTTCTACTTTTTTGCCGTTTTCTTCTGAAAAGGTTTTGATGGTTTCTCCTTTCTTGAAAGCAATTGAGGCACCAAACATATCGGGGTTGTTTT
This sequence comes from Candidatus Altimarinota bacterium, assembly GCA_029934675.1. GTDB lineage: Bacteria > Patescibacteriota > Gracilibacteria > UM-FILTER-43-11 > UM-FILTER-43-11 > JAJDCE01. Next base: position 5,088 of record JAOZLT010000055.1, read on the forward strand.
CTGCCATGTCCAACACATATTCGTATAGATTGCCTTTGGGGGATTTTTTGGCGGAGGGGTCGAGATGGAGGTCGGCGAGAACCCCTCTGCCTTCGGCATCTCCCCTTGAAATAAGGGGAGAATCAATTCCTCGAAAGTTTTTGAACCTTCCCAAGTAAGTTCCCAATGCAGTAGCACAGATGTTTGGATGTCCGAAACGGGCTTTGATACCTGCAGGGCGTTCAGCAGCGAGATGGACAACATCGTCAAGGAATTTATCATTCAGATGTATGTTGTGGCCTTTGGCTTCGCCTTCTGTTACTACAACAATGTTATGGATGATTCCTTTTTCCCTGTCCACTTTGGATGGCTTTTGGGAATAGACTGTTGGTGTGTTTAAATATTTCATTTGTCAACTGCTTTTTTTACTTCCGCACCGGCTGAAAACTTCGGTGGTCTTTTTTTCTTTTTGCCATCAGCAGTGGTTGCTTTGACAACATCAATTCCGAAAGGTGTTATGGGTTTTGACTCGCTCATTTGACTGCGTTTTTTAGTTCAGCACCGGCTGAAAATTTAGGTTTGCGTTTTTTTGGTGGGTCTTTGAGGATGGCTTTTTTGTTTGCGTCAATCCCGTAAACTCCTGTTGATTTTGTTGTTTTTGCCATGGTTGGTTTTGTTCACGCGGCGGCGCTACGACGCTACGTTGGTTTTTTTTCTTTTCACGCGGCGGCGCTGCGACGCGGCGGTTGGTTGGTTTTGGACAAAAATAGATACTTAAAGTAAAATATAGATAGGAGTTAATAATAAATTGTATATAAGTTTGTTAATATATCCAATAAATATGTATTTTTGAAGAAAAAAACATGGAATTGTATAGAATTACTCAATCAAAAAAAGGAGTAGGCACGGCTTATTTGCAGTTAATGAACAAGATAAGTGCGCATGTTACATTACTTGCCGAGCATGGAAAACCGATTACCAGTCTGATGGGGATTAAGCGGGGGTTGTATCGGTTTAAGAGTAGGCTTTGTGTTGAGCCCCCTCCGCCTTCGGCACCTCCCCAGGGGGAGGACAGTCCAGCGCAAATTACAGTAAATGAATATTTAATGCTCTTGATTGGGGATGTGTTGGATAAGTTGGGCTTGGATGTTTTGGAGGCTGTAGAAGTTGGTTTGATTGGAGAGCGGGATTTGAAACGTGTTTTGATTAAGTATGATTATGGGCAGTTGGTCAGGAAAGGGATAAAGCATAAGGATATTAAAAAACAGTTGGGGGAGAAATATGGTTGGAGTGTGAGTTCGATTGAGAAGTTGGTTTATGGGAAAAACCCCAGAACCCCCCTGCCCCCCTTGAAAAAAAGGGGGGAGTTGCCACCGCACACCAAAGTCAATTAAAAGATGACGTTTCAGAAGGGAAATAAGGTAGGTCTGCGAGGTGGACGCAAGAAAGGTCAGCGGAATAAGGATACGCGGCTTATTCGGTTTCGATATGAGCAGTTGATGGAGCATTACAGTATTGAACAGATGAAGGCTGACCTGATGCAGTTGGAGCCAAATGAGCGCCTTAAGATCATGACGGGATTGCTGGACTTCTTTATGCCTAAACTGAACCGGACTGACCATACGATGTCAAAAGACAATGAAACGATAACTATTATGTTGCCCGGGGAAGAATCCCCCCAGCCCCCTTTTGGAAAGGGGGAAGACCCTTCGACTCCGCTCAGGGTGACAGAGGATGAAACAATAGAAGAAGATGAAGATCGATTTTTCGAACCCGAAGATATTCAACCGGATTTATTTACCGATGTTGAAGGATCAGCATAGGTATTTGCTGATGTACGGTGGGCGGGATTCTGCCAAGAGCTATTTTGCTGCCCAGAAAGTCATTATTGATACTATGCGGAAGCCCTATTCCCGGTTTATCCTTGTTCGGAAAGTCTATGCTGATATTAAAGATTCCCAATATCAAACTATTAAAGACATTGTTATTGCTTATGGGCTGATGGAGCATTTTCAATTTACAGAAAATCCACTTAGGATTGTATTTAAGCGAAATGGGAACATGATTTTAGCGAGGGGGCTTGATAAGGAGCATAAGACAAAGTCAATTAAGGATCCTACCGGTGTTTGGTACGAAGAAGCCAATGAAATCAGGTTTAATGATTTTCTGAAAACAACTACATCACTCCGGGGTGGGATTATCCAGGAGATCATGACGTTTAATCCGGAAATGGAAACGGAATGGATTAACTCCTATTTCTTTCCATTGAAAGAAACGTATGAAAAGGCGGATGGGAATTATCATTACATCAAAAGCATACGTGAGGATACGACCATACTGCACACTACCTACAGAGACAATGCTTATGTGACACCGCAGAGTGCTGAACTGCTGGAGTCTTTCAAGGACGTGGATGAACATTACTATAAAATCTATACCCTGGGTTTGTGGGGTGGTGTTCTGGAAGGCCTGATCTACAATGGTTGGGAGATTGTTGATGCAGTACCCAAAGGGTTTCATTTGCTTGCTTATGGAATTGATTGGGGCTTTTCGAATGACCCGACTGCAATAATTGCAGTATTTGGGAGCCTACCTACCGGCGGCCAGGGCGGAAAGCACATTGTAATAACTGAAATCTGTTATAGGAAGGGGATGAGTAACCAGGATATTGTTGATACTTTACTTCTGAAGGGTGTGAAACCTGATGAATCGATAGTGGCGGATAGTGCTGAACCGAAGTCGATACAGGAATTGTATGGGAAGGGATTTAATATTGAGCCTTCGATAAAGGGGCCGGATAGTATTAAGTTTGGGATTGCTAAGTTGAGGGAGTTTGAGATCAGTGTGACAGTTGGTAGTATGAATGTAATCAGGGAGTTGAAGAATTACCGGTGGAAGATGGATAAGAATGGGAATAATCTGAATGTACCGATTGATAGTTATAATCATGCATTGGATGCTGTAAGGTATGTGGTGGGCAATAAGATTGGGGTTAGGAAGAAAAGGATGACGGGGGTGAGGTCGTTGAGGATTTGATTTCTGTAGGGGTGGTGGTCGGGGTTTGATGGGGGAGCTTGGGGTCGGCGCATAGGTGTGGCATGGCAAAGTGAAAAATATCGGGGGGCAATACACTGGCTGGGCTTGCCCATTATGTGTGTGCAGTTTTGGCAATGGGCATAGTGCAGACAGGGTATTTTGTGTGTTGGCTTTTTCATCTTTGGCAGGACATACTTATGCCTGTGTAGGATTTTGATTTGAAACAGGATGTTATGCACGGTGCTGCCGTTAATGGAATGGCTGCGGCCTGACGAAGAAGTGAGTCTGGGAGATGGCTATGTGCCTTTAGCGAAGGGATGACGAGCTGCCTGGCACTAAACGACTGAGGCACGAGGGTAGTGTGTGTCAGGTAGTGAGGAATAAGGGGCTGACCTCCCCCGCCCTAAAGGGCACCCCCTCAAGAGGGGGACTGGCCAGCGCGCTTTCGTTGTGCCCAGTAATTGTAGCGTTTGGAAGGGCTGGCATGTGTGAAAAAGGCTTATAGACATTCTGACGGTGAACGGCTGAGGAAGTGCTGCTGACATGG